>JBKECD010000036.1:0-8196 GCA_047974225.1 Mangrovibacterium sp. | reverse complement strand
TCGACAAAGGATTGGAAATCTTGAAACAACTCAACATCCAAGCTTTGGTCATCATCGGTGGCGATGACTCTAACACCAATGCTTGTGTGCTTGCCGAATACTATGCCGCAAAAAATGCAGGCGTGCAAGTAATCGGTTGCCCTAAAACAATTGATGGCGACTTGAAAAACGAAATGATTGAAACATCATTCGGTTTTGATACCGCCGTAAAAGTTTACTCTGAATTAATTGTCAACATCCAACGCGATGCCAACTCAGCTAAAAAATACTGGCACTTCATCAAATTGATGGGTCGCTCGGATTCTCACATCGGATTTGAAGCAGCCTTGCAAACTCAGCCAAACATCACTTTGATTTCGGAAGAAGTGGCAGAGAAAAAACAAACGCTTGGCGAAATTGTGGACTATATGGCAAACATCGTGGCGAAACGTGCTGCTAATGGCGACAACTTCGGCGTAGCGCTCATCCCTGAAGGATTGGTGGAATTTGTGCCTGAAATGAAAGCTTTGATTGCCGAGCTAAACGATATCTTGGCGGAAGGTTCTGAAAAAGAAGCACAATTCAAATCATACACCGACAAAGCCGAAGGTCGTGCTTTCGTGGCTAGCATCCTTTCAGCTGAGTCAGCGAAAGTTTATAAATCACTTCCTGCTTTGATTGCCGACCAATTGACTCTCGACCGCGACCCTCACGGCAACGTGCAAGTATCGCTCATCGAGACTGAAAAATTATTGGGCGAGATGGTAAAAACTCGCTTGGCTGAAATGAAAGCCGAAGGTAAATATGCAGGTAAATTCGGAACTCAATTCCACTTCTTCGGCTATGAAGGTCGTTGTGCTGCCCCATCAAACTTCGATGCTGACTACTGCTATTCATTGGGCTACACTGCTTCGGTGCTTATCGGTTCTGGCAAAACAGGCTATATGTCATCGGTGCGCAACACCACTGCCCCTGCTGCCGAATGGATTGCTGGCGGTGTGCCAATCACCATGATGATGAACATGGAAAAACGCCACGGACACATGAAGCCGGTTATCCAAAAAGCGTTGGTAGAACTTGATGGCGCACCATTCAAGCACCTCGAAGCCAACCGCGAAAAATGGGCTGTCGAAACTTCATACTTGTATCCCGGACCAATTCAATATTGGGGACCAACAGAAGTGTGCGACCGCACCACGGTAACCTTGCAACTCGAAAAGCAAAAATAACTTTAGCTTTACGCTAAATATCAAGCTCCAATATTTCAATATTGGAGCTTTTTTGTTTCTTTTGCCAACTAAATTAAGGCGCAATAAATCGTATGCACACGAAACACCAAAACAAAGCACTAATCATCCTAAGCATCATCATTTGCTCGGGAATATCACTCTCCTCTTCGGCGCAAAAACTAAGCAATTGGAAAGATGCCTTATATCAAGCCGACGGCTGGTATGCCACCAACGAAGCCACTCAAGTGGCAGACAATCTGCTACTCTATCAATCCGAATTGGGCGGATGGGCAAAAGATATCAACATGGCTACACCTATCACAAAAGAGAAAATTGAGAAACAAAAGAAAAAAAACACCAACCAAATCAACGAAACAACCATCGACCGTGGGGCTAGCTGCTCACAAATAGAGTTTCTCGCGCGAGTATTTAATGCCACTGGATTGAAACAATATAAAAAAGCTTGTCTGAAAGGCATCAACTTCTTGCTCGAAGCTCAATATGAAAATGGTGGCTGGGCGCAATTCTACCCCTTGAAAGAGGGATACCACAAGCACATCACATTCAATGACGGAGCCATGATTGGCGTGCTAAACTTTCTCCATCGTGTGGCAATTGGCGAATTTAATTTTATCGACAGCAAAACACGACAACGCTGTGCAAAAGCTGTGGACAAAGGCATTAATGCTATCTTGCAATGCCAAATAGTGGTCGATGGCACTCCCACGGTGTGGTGTGCCCAGCACGATGAAACAACATTTCAACCCACCGAGGCTAGAGTCTATGAACACCCCTCGCTAGATGGATTTGAAAGCGTGGCTATTGTTGAATTTCTCCTGACTGTTGATAATCCTAGTCCTGAACTTATTCAATCTGTGAAAAATGCGGTAGCTTGGTTTGAAGCTTCCAGAATTAGCGGCATCCGCTTAGTTCAAATTAATAATCCCGAAAGTGAAAGTGGCTTCGACTATGTGGTGGGCTTCGACCCAAGTAGCATGCAATCCATGTGGGCACGTTTCTATGAAATAGAAACTAACTACCCCATTTTTGTAAACTATGACGGCACAACCCATTACTCCATTGGAGAAATAGAAATCGAGCGCCGCACAAACTTTGCTTGGTTTGGCTATTGGGCAGAAAAATTGCTGACAGAAGATTATCCCGCTTGGTGCGAAAAGCAAAGCCCCCTCCAACTCCCCCAAGGGGGGAAAGTAAAAGCATTGGATTGAAAGTTAGTTTAAATCCTTTTGCTCGACTCGCGCACAATCAATTCCGTTGGCACAACAATCGTTTGGTGTTCAGCGGAAATTTGCTTGCTTTCAATCTCTCGGATTAAAAGTTCAGCAGCCTTCTCCCCCATCTCATAGGCGGGCTGTTTGAGCGTAGAGATTGACGGAGTAACCAAAGCTGATGCAGGCTCATCGCTGAAACCAATCAGTCCGAACTCTTGGGGCACACAGATTCCCTGCTCTTTCAAGTGGCTCAGCATACTCAATGCGGAAGTGTCGTTGCCACAAAAAACCGCATCGGGAGGCGTGGGCAACGCCAAGAGTTGCTTAATTGCATCTTGCCCATCAATGCGGGTCAGCCTGTTATATATAATATAGTCCTCATTTAGCTCCATTCCATTTTGAGCCAATGCCGCCTTATAGCCCGCCATGCGGTCGCTATAAGTGTGCAACACCGTCGGACCCGCTAAGTGCGCAATGCGCTGATAGCCCTGCTCAATAAGATGCTGTGTGGCAGTAAATCCCACATTAAAATCATCCACCACAATTTTGTGAGCCTTCATGCTCGGCACTACCCGATCAAAAAACACAATCGGCGTTTCATTGGCAGCAAACAAATCAAAATGCTCAAACTCGTCGGTCTGCATACTGATTGAAGCAATGATACCATCCACACGATTCGAATACATAGATTGCAAGATCTGCTTTTCATTGGCGAGCAAATCTTTCGATTGCGAAATAATAACACTATAGCCCAATTTAAACGCCACATCTTCCACCCCACTGATAAAGGAGGAAAAGAAATGCCGATTAATCAGCGGCACCACAATGCCAATCGTATTCGACTTGCTATTGCGTAAATTAGAAGCCATCACATTGGGCTGATAGCCCATTTGCAGTGCCTTATCTTTAATCATCGTTTTTGTTTTCTCGCTGATTCTCGGATTATCATTCAAGGCTCGTGAAACAGTCGAAGCCGAAATTTTCAGCTCTTTAGCAAGATCGTGAATAGTGACATTATTGTGTTTACTCATCTTTATTTTTCTTTTATCCACCTGCACTTTGCCCAATAGTTTGAGGCTAAATCAAAATATTTGCGCAATCGATTGCAATAATTCCATTTTAAATTCTAAATTTGCCCTTATTCGTGTTTGTCAAATCATTGGCAAGCCCCAAAATTAAATTATTTACATTACAAAATAAGCAATTATGGCAATTAATTTTGAAGAGCGTTATGCTTACAACCCTGAAGATTTCAAAAAATACGACACCGACCGTGTGCGTAAAGAGTTTTTAGTCGAAAAAGTGATGGTGGCTGGTGAAATAAACATGGTTTATTCCCACATTGAGCGATTCATCACTGCGGGCGCTGTGCCCACCACTTCACCCTTGAAACTCGAAACTGTCGATGCACTCAAAGCTAATTATTTCTGCGAACGTCGAGAAGTAGGCATCATCAACATCGGTGCAGCAGGCACAATCACTGTCGATGGCACTGTTTATAAGGTGGGACACAAAGAAGCCATGTATATCGGCAAAGGGTCGAAAGAAGTAGTCTTCGCCTCCGACGATGCTGCCAACCCTGCTAAATACTACATCAATTCAGCTCCCGCCCACAAAGAATATCCAACAAAATTGGTTACTAAAAAAGAAGCCAACGTGCTTCACATGGGCTCTTTGGAAACATCCAACGAGCGAGATATCAACCAAATGATTATTAATGGCGTGGTGGAAACTTGTCAGTTGCAAATGGGAATGACCGAACTGAAACCCGGCTCAGTGTGGAACACCATGCCCGTTCACTTGCATTCACGCCGAAATGAAGTCTATTTCTATTTCGAGGTGAAACCCGAGCAAGCAGTGTGCCACTTCATGGGCGAACCTAAAAACACCCGCAACATTTGGATGCACAACGAGCAAGCGGTGATTTCTCCGGCGTGGTCAATCCACTCAGCTGCTGGAACGACCAACTACACCTTCATTTGGGGCATGGCAGGCGAAAACCTCGACTACACCGACCAAGACTGGTTTAAAGCGGATGAATTGAGATAAAGCCCCCTCCAGCTCCCCCGAAGGGGAGAGCT
Source organism: Mangrovibacterium sp. (assembly GCA_047974225.1). Taxonomy (GTDB): domain Bacteria; phylum Bacteroidota; class Bacteroidia; order Bacteroidales; family Prolixibacteraceae; genus JBKEDC01. The sequence goes on along the minus strand of JBKECD010000036.1, from coordinate 3,675 downwards.
AGAACCACAAAGATGAATAAATAGAAATAAATAAACCCTGTGCCTCTAACCCCTCCCCTCGGGGAGGTCGGGAGGGGCTCTTAAAATATAAATTATGCAAGAATTATTTGACTTATCAGGTAAAGTAGCCTTAGTAACAGGCGGCACCCATGGTATTGGCATGGCAGTTGGCAAGGCTTTGGCAAAAAGCGGAGCTAAACTGTGTGTAAACGACATCAACGATGAAAAGCTTGCAGAATGCAAGGCTGAATATGCCAAATGTGGCATTGATGTTTACACCTTGAATTTCGATGTAACCAACGAAGCTGCTGTTGATGCAGGCATCTCAGAAATCGAGAAAAATGTGGGCGTGGTTGATATCCTAGTGAACAATGCGGGCATCATCAAGCGCATTCCAATCTTGGATATGCCCATCAAAGATTTTGAGCAAGTAATTGACATCGACTTGGTAGCTCCGCTCATCGTGTCGAAGCGTGTAGCTCCCAACATGATTGCGCAACGCTCGGGAAAAATCATCAACATGTGTTCGATGATGAGTGTCTATGGTCGCAACTCTGTTTCAGCTTACGCTGCGGCTAAAGGTGGTTTGAAACTACTCACCGCCAACATGTGCTGCGAATGGGCAAAATATACTGTCCAAATCAACGGGATCGGTCCGGGCTATATTGCTACTTCACAGACAGGTCCTATCCGTGAAAACGGACACCCATTCAATGATTTGGTGATGATGCGCACTCCTGCTGGTCGTTGGGGCGAGCCCGAAGATATCGGCAACACTGCTATATTCCTAGCTTCAAAAGCAGCCGACTTTGTCAATGGTCAGGTGCTCTATGTCGATGGTGGCATCTTAGCAAACTTCGGCTATGTGGCTGGCGAAAATGATTTGTAGATTTTGAATGCCCGAGTAATCAAGAGCTCGTGCGCCTGAGTAAATAAGAAAGAGAGCGTCTAAGAAATTTGGGCACTCTCTTTTTTCTTTTCAAGCTGAATAATCCTCATTATTCAACATTCTTCACTAAATTTGCATCTTTCAGTTTCTGGAGAAGATACCTTCGGATATCTTCTCTAGACACATCGTATTGAGGATCTAATTGTTGAAAATTCTCATCTGGTATAAATCTATCCGAAAGCATTATCACTACAATATTCTTAGTGCTAAGCTTATGCCGCGAATAGCTTAGAGCCATCTTAATGCCCTTTGAAATATCATAGCCTTCTTTGAGAATTGCATATATGTCATAATAATCTCGCATCTTCATCCGGCGAAGCATCACCTCCATCTTCATAGCCATAATTGAATAGATATCGGCAAGGTGTATATTTCCCAGATAAGAAACTGGATTTATCGAAGGGCTGTAATTATCACTTACATAAAACGAAAACTTCACGCCAGCCACCAAGAACTCCACTTGATCGAAACCAAGCATATTAAAATTCTCAATTTCTCCAATTTTTTCTTTCAATTCTTTTTCAATCACAGCCCAATCGACCTGAGGCTTTTCCGTTTTCGACTTCCGCCACATCATAAAATCAAGGTCTTCACTTTTGCGATGCCCTAGTTGCATAGCAAGAGCCGTTCCCCCACAAAGAATATAAGGCTTAATACTTTCCATTGTAGCTACTTTTTCGATGATCGCATCAATATTTGCAGTCAGACCTTTACGCATGATTTGATAGTTTTCTGAAGTATTCTTGTTCCACTCGGTGCAGATATTTCTCAGGTTGCTTAATATCAAAATAGAAGAGTGCAATCATAACATTCAAACTAAAGAGATAATCTCCTTGCACAACCATTCTTTCCCTCCAAACTTTGCGGATATAGTTTCGTGAATAAAGCTCGAAGAGCACAGCAATATCCTTCAAATCGAGGTGGATGAAAGTTTTCTCGATCAATTCCTCATCGGGAATTGCGGAGGAAGCAACATTGGCATAAGACCAAAATGCATTTACTTTGAGAAGACTCTCAACCAATACGTCTTTGAGTTTCTTTTTATCCTTAATATGTTGTCCAATGCCATTCACACAACAAAGATAACGGTTTTTCAGATTTTAAAATGCCAAATACCGATTTTTCGATGCACCAATAAAAAAGGCAGCCCAATTGAGCTGCCTTTTTTATTGCCTATTGCCATTCTTATTTCAATAGCTTGTCGATATACTCCTTCAATTCAGGAGCTGACGGACGTGGAGCTGCTTTCGACACAATTCGTCCTGCCTTATCAATCAAGATAAAACGAGGAATCGAGTTGATGCCGTAAAACTTACACATCTCATTGTCGAACCCTGCGGCATAGAGTTGCACACCGCCCATGTTGTTATCCTTCACAAACTTCTCCCACTTCGCTTTATCGGCTGGTTTATCCACCGACACCGACATAAACACCACATCTTTACCGTGATATTCTTTTTCGAGTTTTTCTAAGTGCGGAATTTCCTTCTTGCATGGCGTACACCAAGTAGCCCACACATCAATAACTAATACTTTTCCTTTTTGCTCTGCCACCGACACCATCTTGCCGTTGATATCTGGAAAAGAGAAGTTTAATGCTGGTTCACCCTCTAGGTTCTCCTTGCCCAAGCGAATCATCTCTTGCTCAATTCTTGCCTTTTGGTCGTCGGTGAGAATGTAATCTTTATTCTTCTCCACTTCATCTTTAAACACCGAATACGACTTAATGCGTGATAGACTTTGCACTGTCAGCTCACCTAGCAGCGTATCGCATTTGATTAGTTCTCTGTTGTCTTCTTGCGAATATTTCTCCCCTCTCACACCCTTATACATAAACAACACTTGCGTAATCATCGTCGCTCCGAATGGATAGCGAAGAATTGAAGCATCGGAAGTCAATGCCAAAACATCAATCTTCTTATATAGCTCGGGGTAATCAGTAAACTGAGGATGCACCGACCGTGGCATAAAGTTGAACATCACCACATAATACGCCAAATCAACTGCCCGATATTTTTCAAAGCGAGCATCAAAGGTCTTATTCTTGGTTGCTTTCGGCTGATAACTTTCGAGTTTTGCATCAAGTTCTTCCACTCTTGGAAAGTATTCTTTATATGACACTCCCCGAGCACCAAACCGACTACTGCTATAAAAAATCTTCTCTAGCGGATTAATATAGCCCTCATGCCAACGCTCAATTTCGAGGTTTTCCTTGGTGTTCTTGCCCACCAAAGTATAGGTAGAATCATTCACCACCACATTGAGCTGGTCGCCCGGCTTGAAGTAGAAAGCATAGCGACTCACTCGAAACTGCTTGGCTGGTGTACCAATCACATAAAAACCTTCTTCGGAAATAGGCACTGCAAAACCGAAGCTACCATCTTCGCCCACCGACACGTTGGCAAGCTCTTCAACTCGACCATCGACAATCTCAAAGAACGAAAGTTTGGTATCATTCTTTCTTTCCCATGTTCCTTGCACAGTGGCAAATTTCTGTGCATAGCTAGCCGATGAAATCAGCATCAAAGCTACGAATGCCATTTTAAAAATCTTATTCATTTGGTTTGAAATTAAAGCCCCCTCCAACTCCCCCAAGGGGGAGGGTTGAAAAGCACTAATTCGACTTGTTTTATTAGTTCACAAATATACATCAAAAACATAGCGATGACATAGCTATTGCTAGCTAATATCATCGCTATGAATAATTTTAGGATAGATTAGTATCC
>JBKECD010000013.1:0-21619 GCA_047974225.1 Mangrovibacterium sp. | reverse complement strand
TTAGGCAGGTAAATATCATTGATTAATCCTAGGGCATACACTGGGTATAATTTATCGTAACCTTCCCCTTTCTTTAGCTGACTAGAATAGGCCTTAGTGGCATTCAACAACATACGCTCCTTAAACCATGGAACCCAGTGAATTTGCATCTCCACTAGAAATTGCCGTCCGTTCTTGTCCTTGCAGCGCACATCCACTATCGAGTTCTTTTTCCCCGGCATGTCGGGCACCATCTCTGGTGAAATATATTCCACAGACTCAATCAATTGGTCATCTGAAAATGGCAACAAGGAATTGAGCAGACTAATCACAAGATTTTTCTCGCGACCGAATACCCTCTTGAAGGTCAAATCGTTTTTGGGATCTAAATAAGGCATGTTGTTGAAGTTGTTATTCGACACAAAGATAAGAATCAATTACGAATTTACAATTACGAATTACGAATGGGCAGGGCTGAAAATCCCGCAGGCAACCTAATGCCCCCCAAAGGCGTGTCGTAGATCCGCATTGAATGCGGCTCAATACAACCCAGAATACCCAAGCCAAAAAACACATTCAAAAACACATTGTTTCAAACCGAAACGACCAATCGCTGCATAAAAATACAGCGACATTCGCAGAATATTCATTTGTGAAATTATATTTAAAATACTTTAGCAGGTTGTTTCTGTTTGATTTGTGATGTCATTTCCTTATGAATTCATGCTTTCTGGTGCGAAAGAAGCGTTTGTTGCATCGTGCAGACAACTCATCTTTCGTAAAGATAGACCTGCTGCACGATGCAGTAAGCTTATCTTTCGCAAAGATAGCTTTACTGCACTTTGCAGTAACTTCATCTCGTTAGATTTATTTTACATTGCAGCGTGCAGACTATCTTTCTTGTTGATATTATTTCACATTACAGCGTGCAGACTGCTTGTCTTTCGCAAAGATTGATTGACTGCACGGTATATTTATGCATGCTGAGCGACTAGACCTTGTGAGGCACTTCCTGACACGGAGGGTCTGACTTGTCGGATGGCAACAATTCTAGTGGGGTGTGGGATGTTCGCCCCAAGTGATGGGCTGATACAGTCCGTTGTTGCAATAAAAAACGCACTGAATGCGCTGTGTCTAGCCTGCATTCAATGCGTCTTGCGATATGGTTCATTCGACTGCTTTGGGCAGCCTCCTCGATTAATGACTAATCTTCGAAGAGTTTACACTCCTTCTACTTCTGCCACTTCAATGGGCAGTCGCTTGCCGAAGTATTCGCCGCCAGTGGCGGTTACGAGTAGATCGTCTTCCAAGCGGATGCCGCCAAACTCGCGATACTTCTTCAGCTCGTCGAAGTTGATGAACTCGGCATTTGTGCCTTGGGATTGCCATTGGTCGATGAGCGCAGGGATGAAATATAAGCCGGGCTCGTTGGTCAGCACAAAGCCCTCTTTGAGCTCTTTGCCCAAGCGAAGCGAGGCGGCGCCAAATTGTGTCGAGGGGCGTGTTTTTTCATCATAACCGACATAGTGCTGGTTGAGGTCTTCCATGTCGTGGACATCCAAGCCCATCATATGTCCCAAGCCATGGGGCATGAAAAGTGCATGAGCGCCATTCGCCACCGCATCATTCACATCGCCTTTCATGATGCCCACCTCTTTCAGACCTTGCGCAAGCACTCGGCATGCTTCGAAGTGGATGGATTGATAAGTAACACCGGGTTTAATCAGCGTGGCAGCCTTATTGTTGGCAGCCAACACGATTTCATAAATTGCTTTCTGCTGTGCCGAGAATTTGCCGCCCACAGGTGTGGTGCGTGTGAAGTCGGAAGCATAGTGCATCAAGCTTTCAGCGCCAGCGTCCACCAGCATCAGCTTGCCTGTTTGCAGCAATGCGTCGTGATTATGATTGTGCAGCGTTTCGCCATGCTGACTGAGGATAATCGGAAATGATGGTCCGCAGCCCGATGCCAAAGCGATGCCCTCCATCTGCCCTGCAATGGTCTGCTCCCACACGCCTTCTTTGCATGAGCGCATGGCGTGGATGTGCATGTCATAGCCGATATTCCATGCTTTTTTAAGCTCTTCGATTTCTTCGGTGTCCTTGATTTCGCGCTGCGAAATTATCGCTTTGACAAGTTCCACCGAGCTAGCTTCGGTCTGCATCGCTGGCGCAATGCCAAGCAAGTCTTGCAGAAGGATTTTATTTTCGGCTCGATAGGGAGGTAAAAAATGAATCTTCCGATTTTGAGCTTTTGCTTTTTCAATATAATCAAACAAAGATTTGAAAGCGGCGGTTTTTTCGCAGTCCACCTTTGCAGCATTCTCGGCTAGCGACACTTGCGGTCCCATCCAGATGATATCGTCGATGCTCACATCATCGCCAAAGAGGATTTCCTCGCCGCTATCAGCATCAATAATTCCCGCCAGACCTTGAAAGTCGAGCCCAAAATAATACAAGAAGCTGCTGTCTTGTCGCCAATGATAGACATTGCTCGGATAGTTCCACGGCACATCCACATTGCCCAGCAAAAGGATTACACCATCATTCACCAAGTTTTTCAACTGGTTTCTTCTGTTTTTGTAGGTTTCGGGTTTAAACATATTTTGGTTATTTTAGCCCCCTCCAACTCCCCCAAGGGGTGAGTCAAAGGCGGTAAGTTTATTTTAAAAGTGCGGAGTGTGAAGGCAGACTAACAACTAACACCCAGCTTTTCATCAATCAAATACTTGTTGCGGGCATCTGATTGGCGGGAAATTAATTCTGCAATAAAGCCTGTCATAAAGAGTTGGCAGCCGATAATCATCGACACAAGTGCGATGTAGAAGTAGGGGCTGTCGGCAACTAATGGTGCGCGCAATCCTTGATGGATAATAATCAGCTTTTCGATGCCCAACCATAAAGCTGAAATCAGACCCATGAAAAAGAAGATGAAGCCAATCAATCCGAAAAAGTGCATGGGGCGTTTGCTGAATTTGGCAATGAAAATCACCGAAAGTAAATCCAATGGACCTCTGATGAATCGCTCGATGCCAAATTTGGTGGTGCCATATTTTCGCTCTTGATGAATCACCACCTTCTCGCCAATTTTTTTAAAGCCTGCCCACTTGGCAATCACCGGAATATAGCGGTGCATGTCGCCATACACCTCAATGCTTTTCACCACCTGATAGCGATAAGCTTTCAGTCCGCAATTGAAATCGTGCAGCTTAATCCCCGAAGCTTTGCAAGCAAACCAATTGAAAATCTTGCTCGGGATATTCTTCGAAAACACAGGGTCGTAGCGTTTCTTCTTCCAGCCCGACACCAAGTCGTATTTTTCTTCAGTAATCATCCGATAGAGCTCGGGAATCTCCTCTGGACTGTCTTGCAAGTCGGCATCCATGGTGATGACCACCTTGCCTTTCACCTCTTGAAAGCCTGTGTGCAATGCAGCCGACTTGCCATAGTTTCTGCGGAATTTAATGCCTTTCACAGCATCATTCTTTTGGCGCAATTCTTCAATCACCTCCCACGAGCGGTCGGTGCTGCCATCGTCAATGAATAGTAATTCATAACTATATTCGTGCGCTTTCAGCACACGGTCGATCCAAGCGGAAAGCTCGGGCAGCGACTCCTCCTCATTGAGAAGCGGAACAACGATAGATATATCGAGAGTTGGTTTTTCGGATTGGTTCATAAGATTATTCTATATCACGCATGGCGTCGTTAAAAGGATTGGGATTGTTGCGCTTGATGAAAATTGAAGTAATCAGCGCATAAAACAAGCCTGAAAGCATCGAGCCAAGCACAAATGAAAAGACAATAATTATCGGGCTTACTCCGCCGCGCACAGGTTCGAGCATGGTGGCAATGTCGGCATCGGAAACGCCCATGTTGTAATACAACTCTTCTGCTTGCAGTATCATTTCGTGCCAAATCTCGGGCTTCAACTTAAATATCACCGCCGTGTATAGACCTCGAAGCACCCCTGCGGCAGCCATCGAGAATGTGCCGAAACGCAAGGCCTCACCATAGCCGATGAATCCGCCCCGATGATTATTGCGAAAATACAATTGCGAGTAATAAATCCCCAAAATGGTAACCACGGTGAAAAGCACGCCAGCATTCTTGCCTAGCAAGGTGCTCAATATCAAATCTGCCACCACCAGCATGCCACCGATGATTAGTCCCGAAGTCAGCACGGGTGTCCAAAATTCTTCTTTTCTGCTACTCATTTTCAATATTTTTCCCAAAAGTAAGCAAAATGCTCGGGCTAGGAAGTATGGAGGGGGAATTTATTTCTTCACTCGTTTTCTCAAATTCAACTTTTGACCCACATAAATCCGTGGATTGTTGCCTAGGCGATTGAGCTTCACAAGGCTTTTAAATCGGATGCCATAGGTTTGCGAGATGCTCCGCAGGCTTTCGCCCGCTTGCACCACATGCACCTCATTGCCACTTGCAGCACGCTTCTTTTTCTTCTGAAGATAAATAATCTCGCCCTCGCAGATGCGATAATCATCGGGCAAATCATTGTAGTCGTATATCTCCCACAGCTTTACCCCTTGTGCTTGGGCAATGCTCGCAGGCGAATCGCCAGGCTGCACTCGCACAGCTCGACAGCCATTGACCTCAAACACCGAAGCCGCATTAGCTGAAATAGGCGAGGGGTTAGACGTTGCGCTGCTTGCTGCTCGCTTGAAATCTTTCGGACTCATCTTGTCGTATTGATGCAATTCAAACTCCTCAATGATTTTAATCAGCTTGTGGGCATATTGGGGGTCGGTGGCATAGCCTGCTTTCTTCAGCCCATGTGCCCAGCCCTTATAGTCGTCGGCATCTAATTGGAAAAGCGAGGAGTAGCGAGGGTTGTTGCTTAGGAAATTACTGTGGTCGGCATAGGAATCTTCCACCTTGTCATAGACTCGGAAGCACTCATTGGGTCTGTCGTCATCATATCGAATCGACTTGCCTGTCCATCCGTGGCATTTAATTCCGAAGTGATTGTTCGACTTCAGACTCAAAGAGCTATTGCCATTGCCGCTTTCCAAACAGCCTTGTGCCAAAGTGATGCTCGCAGGCACTCCCGAACGGTGCATTTCGCTTACTGCTGCCGATGCATACTTATTTATATAGTCTTGGCGAGAGTAAATGCGCTGCGCAAAGCTCATGTCGGCAAAAAACAAAAAGGAAAACAAGAGGAGTAGTCGTATATTTTTCATGCAAAACCAATTTAGGAAATGCAAAAGTCATATATTTGGCGCAATAAGACAAATTATGAAGATAAAAGAGGTTAAAATACAACTGAATATTTATAATTCAGTGGAAGAACTAAGCGTTTCAGATGGCGCATTGGTTCTTGCAGCTCGTCGTGCCACCGCCACCGCCTATGCACCTTATTCTAATTTCAAAGTGGGGGCTGCCGTGCTGCTGTCGAATGGCGAAACCATCAGCGGAAGCAATCAGGAAAATGCTGCCACCCCCGCAGGCATCTGTGCTGAACGCACTGCCCTCAATTGGATTGGGGCTAATCGTGCTGAGCATAGCATCGTGTGCATTGCCATCTCTGCCATCAATCAGCAAGGCGAGCCCGCGAGCGGATTGAGTCCTTGTGGCATTTGTCGACAGGCTTTAGTGGAGTTCCAGAATCGTCAAAAACATCCCATCCGCATTTTGCTCGACAACAAAGAAGGTATCACCGAAATCAGTAATGCTTTGGATATTCTGCCGCTAAGTTTTGATGCAAGTTCGCTTAAAAGTCCCCTTTAGCCTGTCGCTCCGCTGGATTGTCAATGTCAAATTTCACTGAAGGGCTTTGCTCCTCTTATTTGTAATTGATTATTCTTTACTATCTTTGCCCCTTTAATAGCAATACATCCAATCTTTATGGCGCACAAATCAGGTTTTGTCAATATCATCGGAAATCCCAATGTAGGGAAATCCACCATCATGAATGCTCTTGTGGGCGAGCGTTTGTCGATTATTACGCAGAAGATGCAGACCACTCGCCACCGCATTAAAGGGATTGTCAATGGCGAGGATTTCCAGATTGTCTATTCCGACACCCCAGGGATTTTGAAGCCTAACTATAAGTTGCAAGAGTCGATGATGGGTTTTGTCAATACGGCGCTGATTGACGCTGATGTGGTGCTCTATGTAACCGACACGGTGGAGAAAGCCGATAAAAACGAGGAGTATCTGGAGAAAATTCGCAAGTCGAATGCCCCAGTCATCGTGCTGATAAATAAAATCGACCTGTCGAACCAAGAGGATGTGATGAAGCTGCATAGCTATTGGAGCGATATGCTTCCTGCGGCTGACATCTACCTGGTTTCAGCCACCGAGAAATTTAATGTAGCGCCTATTTTCGATCGTATTTTGGAGTTGTTGCCCGAGTGCCCTCCTTACTTCGGAAAAGATGAGCTGACCGACCGCAATGAGCGTTTCTTTGTGCAGGAAATCATTCGAGAGAAAATCCTTTTGAACTATCAAAAAGAAATTCCTTATTCGGTGGAAGTAGAAGTGGAGGAGTTTAAGGAGGCTGATGATATCATACACCTTCGGGCGGTAATTCATGTGGCGCGCGAAAGCCAAAAAGGAATTATCATCGGGCATCAAGGCAAAGCCTTGAAGCGGGTGGCGAGCGAAGCACGCCAAGACATCGAAGAGTTTTTTCAAAAGAAAGTGTTCATGCAAATCTTTGTGAAAGTAAACAAGGATTGGCGCGACAAAGACCGCTCGCTGAGCAATTTCGGATATAATCAGAATTAGGAATTACGAATTGAGTTGCACGTTTTAGACTTCGCACTTCGTACTTCGCACTAAAAAGAATATGAGTAATATAGTAGCAATCGTTGGTCGTCCTAATGTGGGCAAATCAACAATATTCAACCGCTTGGTGGAGTCTCGCCAAGCTATTGTGAACGAAACAGCGGGAGTTACCCGCGACCGTAATTATGGCAAATCCATTTGGAATGGCGTGGAGTTTTCTGTGATTGACACGGGGGGATATGTGGTTAATTCAGATGATATTTTTGAGGAAGAAATCCGCAAGCAAGCATCGCTGGCTATTGACGAGGCAGATGTGATTTTGTTTTTGGTAGATGTGGAAAGTGGCATCACCGACCTCGATCAGGCGGTGGCTAATACGCTTCGTCGTGTGAAGAAACCCGTGTTCTTGGCGGTCAATAAGGTGGATAACAATCAGCGCATCATGGACTCGCATGAGTTTTATGCTTTGGGATTGGGAGAAGAACTGTATTGCATCTCGAGCATCAATGGTAGCGGAACAGGCGATTTGCTTGATGCCGTAGTAGCGGCATTCCCTAAAGACAAGGTGCATGAAGAGATTGAAGAGAATGTGCCTCGATTTGCTGTGGTGGGGCGACCTAATGCAGGTAAGTCGTCGTTCATCAATGCCTTGATTGGCGAGGAGCGAAACATTGTAACCGACATTGCAGGAACGACGCGCGACACCATCAATACACGATATAATAAGTTTGGTCATGACTTCTATCTGGTGGACACGGCAGGACTCCGCAAGAAAGCCAAGGTGAAGGAGGATGTGGAGTTTTATTCAGTGCTCCGCTCGGTGAAAGCCATAGAGGAGGCTGATGTGTGCTTGCTGATGATTGATGCCACTCGTGGAGTGGAAGCGCAGGATATGAGTATCTTTAACCTAGCATTGAAAAACCGTAAGGGTATTGTGATTTTGGTGAATAAGTGGGACTTGGTGGAAGATAAGGAAACTAATAGTACGCGTGATTTTGAGAAAATCATCCACGATCGTATTGCGCCATTCACCGATGTGCCCATTGTGTTTATGTCGGCACTCACCAAACAACGGATTTTCAAAGCCCTTGAAACATCGGTGCAAGTCTATGAAAATCGTTCGCAGCGGGTGAAAACTTCAACCCTAAATGAAGTGATATTGAATGCGATCGAGAAGTATCCTCCCCCCTCCAATAAAGGGAAGTTTATTAAAATCAAATATTGTACGCAGTTGCCAAGCCCTACGCCTTCGTTTGCTTTGTTTGCCAATCTGCCGCAATATCTGAAAGACCCCTACAAGCGATACATCGAGAATCAAATTCGCGAGAACTTCGACTTTGCAGGTGTTCCAATTCAGATTTTCTTTAGAAAGAAGTAGGTTTTTTAGAATACTCCATGAGATTTTTTGCTAAAATGTTACTATTAAAGGTAATTTACAGTTATATTTGCATGAATACTTGATGATTGACAATATGGATGCGAAAGAATTACTCGAAGAGTTGCAAAAGGATTTGGCTGATTTGTTTATTTTGAATGGCAAAATGACAAGCAGCGAGCTGCCCAAGAAATTCCAATTAGAAAGAGCGCGACAAAAAGCACTGTTGCTCATCATGGCCTATGATGAATTGAGTGGCATGTTGGGCTATGCGGTGCCTGAAAAATACCTGCAATTGGAAATGCAGTTGGCAGAACATCGTGGGGGAGAAGTGCAGCAAGTGCAGCAGCATTTGGCGGCAGCAAGCACCTTGCAGCAGACAAAAGAAAAGGCGGAAATATTAGTGCAAGAGCAGGTGCAGCAAGTGGCTCAGACAGTGCAGCAACGAGAGGATGTACTAGAATTAGAATCGACTGAAGATGAAACTCCAGAAATAGAAGAGCAAGAAAAAGAGCCAGAAGATTTAATTGAAGATGTCGAAGAAATACAACTCAATCTGACCCCCGGAGTGCCCATAGAGAGTGAAGGGTCAGAGGAAATACCAGCTGCTGCAACTCCTCCTCCAGCTCGCAACGAGGTCGAGCAATCCAGAATGAAAGATTTGAATCTCTCGGGTATTCTTGAAGCGCCCGTAGAGGGCGACATGCGTTTGGAATATGAGCTGGATAATTATCAGAAAAAAGTCAATTCACTCGACGAACTCTTGCAAGCTTCGAAAGCAGAAAGTCCTATGGGGGCACCTATTCGCCGCCTCATCGAGGCGATTGGACTGACAGATCGCTTTGAGTATATCGCCGATTTATTCGACAATCGCACCGATGTGTTTTATCATACGGTGCAAAACATCGACCAGATGTCGAGCTTCAATGATGCTGAGCGAATGCTCCGATCTAATTTCAACTGGCCCGATTCCGAAATCAAAAAGCAATTCATGGATTTGGTGTATCGCCGATTCTTGTGATACCTATATAATATAGTATGGCAAAACTTTTCCTTGTGCCCACACCCATTGGCAATCTCGAAGATATGACCTTTCGAGCTATTCGCATTCTCAAAGAGGTGGATTTGATTCTAGCGGAAGACACTCGCACTTCATCAAAGCTGCTGAAGCACTATGAGATTCAGAATAAACTCAGCTCACACCATAAGTTCAACGAACACAAAACGGCTGAACACGTGGCGCAACGCATCGAAGCAGGCGAAAACGTAGCCTTGATTTCTGATGCCGGCACGCCAGCGATTTCCGACCCCGGCTTTCTGCTCGTGCGAGCTTGTTTGGAATTAGGTGTTGAGGTGGAATGCCTCCCCGGTGCGACGGCTTTCGTGCCCGCATTGGTCAATTCTGGTTTTCCCACCGACCGTTTTTGCTTCGAAGGATTCCTTCCGCAGAAGAAAGGGCGACAAAAGAAGATTCAATCCCTAGTGAATGAAGAGCGCACCCTGATTTTCTATGAATCACCCTATCGCCTAGTGAAAGCTTTGGAGCAATTCATGGAGCATTTCGGCGAAGACCGCCGAGTGTCGGTGTCGCGCGAACTCTCGAAACTCTTTGAAGAAAACTTCCACGGCACATTGCGCGAAGCCCACGAACATTTTAGTGCGAAAGAAGTGAAAGGGGAGATTGTGATGGTGGTGGAAGGGAGTGGCGCAAATGAGAAGAGAGTGGAGGAATAGGGTGTTTAGTATTTTTAATAAAAGAATTAACGTAAAGAGGTGTTGTGTATCGGTATTGAGTGCTATATTTGCATTCAATAATACCTGCCACGCTTCCCGAAGAACAGCGCACCTTGGCGGGTTTTCGCTTTTTGTGGAGGAGATGTACTCATGAATTACAACAAATTACCTCTTTCAATTTCGGAACAGATTGAACGCTTACAAAGTAGGGGGCTAGCTTTTGATGATGAAAATCGGGCCGCTCATTATTTGTCAAACATTAGCTATTACCGTCTTCGGGCTTATACTTATCCATTTCAAGATAACGACGATCCTAATCATCCATTTATTAAGAAAGTGAATTTTGAGGACATCATCAGTTTGTATGTTTTTGATCGACGCTTGCGTTTTATTGTGTTTAATGCTTTAGAAAAAGTAGAAATAGCCTTACGCACTAAGATTGTTTATGAAATGGCTGTTTCGTATGGCAGTCATTGGTATGAGAATCCTGATTTGTTTAAAAATAATCACTTCTTTGAAAAGAATTCTGAGAACATTAAGCGAGAATTAGCTCGGTCAAAAGAGGATTTTATTGAGCATTACATGAAGACTTATCAAAATCCTTCAAATCCGCCATCATGGATGACTTTAGAGGTAGTTTCGATGAATACCTTGAGCTTGTTGTTTAACAATGTTGTGGAATGTGATGCAAAAAAAAGAATTCTAACCGCCTTTGGTCATCAAAGATATGATATACTTATCAGTTGGATTCATGCCTTTGTGGGGCTTCGGAATGTCTGTGCTCATCATGGGCGTTTATGGAATAGTCGATTTACAATTAGTCCAAAGATTCCGTATAACACAAAGTTTCTATTTTTGAACAATAGAAACTTTGTTGGTAATAAATTATATGCTTTGCTTTGTTGTTTAAACTACACTTTGCGGATTGTTAGTCCGAATTGTAATTTTGTACCAGCAATCAAAGCTCATCTTAAAACATGTGGTCTAATCAATCTACACCAGATGGGTTTTCCAAAGAATTGGGAAAGTGAACCGCTGTGGAATAGTGATCATGTGTTTGAACCAATAAAAATAAATTAACCCAGTGTCTTTAACTCTCCCCTTCGGGGAGGTTCGGAGGGGGCTTTGCGATATGAAAATAACCTGTTTTATCGCCAATCAAGGCGAACATACCTCAAAACTCATCGCGCAATTGCGGAGCAATGTGTCGGTGAATGAAATTTATATCCTCTCGAAAGAGGAATGCACCTTTGAAGGGGCTGCGTGCATTGTGGTGGATAACCTCACTTCGAGCAATACGCTCCGCCAAGTGGCGGCTTATGTGCAAACGGAGTTCTGCCTGTTCATCACCGATGAACAGCAAGTGAGTCTTGGGCAATATGCCATCGATCGCCTATTGCAAGTGACAGAAATGAGTGCTTCGGTGCTCACTTATGCCGATTATCTGGAGGTGAAAGATGGTGAAACAAAGCCACACCCCACCATCGACTATCAGCTCGGCAGTGTGCGCGATGATTTCGATTTCGGTCCGCTGCAATTATATCATCTGGCGGCACTGATGGAATATCTCGAAGACATGGAGGACACGCAATATGCTGCTTTCTATGGCTTGCGACTGCAAGCATCTCGCTTGGGCAAGGTGTTTCACCTGCCCGAATTGCTCAGCACTAAGCATGAAAGCGATGTGCGCCAATCGGGCGAAAAGCAATTCGACTATGTCAACCCAATGCAGCGTGAGCGACAGCTCGAAATGGAGCAAGTGTGCACCAATCATCTTTTCTATATGGGCGCAAAGCTCACCGAAGATGAATTTCGTCCCGTGGCATTCGATGGCGATTTCCCTGTGGAAGCCTCGGTGGTGATTCCGGTGAAGAATCGCATCAAGACCATCAAAGATGCGGTGGATTCAGTGCTCATGCAGGAGTGCGATTTCCGCTTCAACCTTCTTGTGGTGGACAATCATTCTACCGATGGCACAAAAGAATTGCTTGATTCCTACGACGACGAACGATTAATAGTCATTACCCCCGAAGCCACTGATTTAGGCATTGGCGGTTGTTGGAATGTGGCTGCTCATCATGAGCAAGCTGGGCGATTCCTGATCCAGCTCGATAGCGACGACCTTTATTATGACAATAGCACCATTCAGCAAGTGGTGGACAAGTTCTATGAGGAGTGTTGTGGCATGGTGATTGGCTCGTATCAGATGTGCAACTTTAAGCTCGAAGAAATTCCCCCCGGCATCATCGACCATGCGGAATGGACAAATGAGAATGGTCCGAACAATGCCCTCCGCATCAACGGACTGGGCGCACCTCGTGCTTTCTTTACACCGATTTTCCGAAGTATTCGCATCCCCAACACTAGCTATGGCGAGGATTATGCGATGGGTTTAGCGATTTCTCGAAACTATCAAATCGGACGCATCTACAACCCGATTTACCGCTGTCGCCGTTGGGAAGACAATTCCGATGCCTCGCTCGATATTCAAAAGCAAAATGCCCACAACCATTATAAAGACACCATCCGCACAATAGAATTGATTGCGAGGGTGAGGAGATAGGGAAGAGGTGAGTTTTGTTATTTCCCCTCCTTTTTTGCTTGTTTTCTTTCAAACTATCCTACTTTTGTAGCCTAGCTCGTAAAGAAAATGATAAACACCTCCCTCCATAACATCATTCGCCACACCGCTGGCGAATTAATGGGCAACGCTTCCGCAAGCGAATCCCCAATCACCCAAATTGCTATCGACAGCCGAACGATTGTCAATCCCTCGCAGTGCCTTTTTGTGGCGATTGTGGGCGAGCGGCATGATGGGCATGACTATATCGAAGAACTTTATCGCCGTGGGGTGCGCTTCTTTTTGGTTTCTAAAGAAAGCAATGTGCGGACTTATCCAGAAGCAAGCTTCGTGAAAGTGGCTGATACGTTGGTGGCTTTGCAAACATTGGCGGCTGAACATCGGGCGCAGTTCGACTATCCTATGCTAGCCATCACAGGCAGCAATGGAAAGACGATTATTAAAGAGTGGCTTTATAGTTTGCTGCACACCGAACGGAAGATTGTGCGCAGTCCACGAAGCTATAATTCGCAAGTGGGCGTGCCGCTTTCGGTCTTCAATATGAATGCCGAACATGAGCTCGCTATCATCGAAGCGGGGATTTCGAGAGTGGGGGAGATGGATAAGCTGCAACAGATCATTCAGCCCACGGTGGGCATAATCAGCAATGTGGGCGAAGCGCACCAAAAGAACTTCCGCAGCAAAGCCGAAAAGGCAAATGAAAAGTTGAAGCTTTTCAATTCTTGTCGGCAGTTGGTCTATTGTGCCGACCATGAGGAAGTGGCGCAGGCGGTGGAAGCGCAGTTCAGCAAAACGCAACTTTTCGCTTGGACGACCACGCGGGGAAATCGCACTGCCGACCTCTATATAAAGTATCACACAATCGGGCAAAACACCCAATTGGAATATGCCCATGCCCATGGTGTCGGACAGGTCGTTGTGCCATTCACCGATGCCGCATCGCTCGAAAATGCGTCGCAATGCTTAGCCTTTGTGCTCCTGATGGGCTGGGCAAATGAGCAGGTGCTCGCTGCATTTCAGCAATTGCAGCCCATCGCCATGCGCTTGGAAATCAAGTCGGGCATCAATGGCTGTCAGCTGATAAATGATTGCTATAATTCGGATTTCAATTCTCTTGAAATAGCCTTGCAATTTCAGGCAAACCACGCATCGAGCAGTGCGCAACAGTCCTGTTTGGTGCTTTCTGATTTGGAGCAAACAGAGCATAGCGATGCTGAGCTGGCAAAGCAGCTGAATCAGTTGCTCAAGCCTTATCAGCTGAACAAGTTGGTGTTGGTGGGCGAAAAACTTTCGGCTCAACGTGCGCTGTTTCCTGCATCGGCGGAGTTTTATATTTCCACCGAAGCCTTTTTGCAGCAGTTTAAGCCCGAAGACTATCAACATTTGAATATCCTTCTGAAAGGCGCGCGTGATTTTCGCTTCGAGCGAATTGCAGCGGTGCTTCAAAAGAAATATCACCAAACAGAGCTTGAAATCAACCTCAATGCGCTGGTGGAAAATCTCAACCGCTATAAAGCTTTGCTTCAACCCACCACCAAGATGATGGTCATGGTGAAGGCGTTTTCCTATGGCTCAGGCTCGGTGGAAATCGCACGGGCTTTGGCTTATCAGCAGGTGGACTATCTGGCGGTGGCGGTGGCTGACGAGGGCATCGAGCTTCGGCAGGCAGGCATCGACACGCCCATCATTGTGATGAACCCCGAGCGGCATAGTTTTGAGGCGATGATGGAGCACCGACTCGAACCCAACATCTATTCCGTGGAGCAGTTTGAAGCCTTCCGCCACGTGGCGAAAAGCATGGCGGTGCGTCATTTCCCGATTCACCTCAAACTCGAAACAGGTATGCACCGATTGGGCTTTGATTCCGAAGAGGATTTGCAGCAAGTCTTGCAGCGAATTGCTTCGGAAGACACGCTTCGGGTGGCATCGTGCTTCACCCATTTGGCGGTGAGCGACACGCCCGAGGAGGACGCATACACCCATCGTCAGCACGCCCGATTTGTGGAGTTGAGCGATGTGGTGAAGCAATTCCAACCGCAAGCGATGTGCCATATACTTAATTCGGCAGGCATTGAGCGGTTTGCTCAATATCAGCACGACATGGTGCGCTTGGGCGTAGGTATTTATGGATTGGCGCAATCGGATGCGGTGCGCACCGAGGTGGTGAGCCGTTGGAAGACCCTCGTTTCGCAAGTGAAGACGGTGAAAGCAGGCGACACCATTGGCTATGGCAGACGAGGCAAAGCCGATGAAGAGAAGACCATCGCCATCATTCCGGTGGGCTATGCCGATGGCTATCGGCGAAGCCTGAGCAATGGCGTGGGCAAGGTGTGGATTGAGGGCGCAGAATATCCCATCATCGGCAATATTTGCATGGATATGTGCATGATTGACATCACTGGAAGCCACATTCAGCCCGGCACGGCAGTGGAGCTGATGGGCGAACACATCACCATGCAGCAGCTAGCCGAATGGATGGGCACGATTCCCTATGAAGTGCTCACCGGCATTTCGCAACGCGTGCGAAGGGTGTATGTGCAGGAGTAGAAACGCCAAATTTTGCGATTGAAATAAAACGCCAGATTTTGTGATTGAAATGAAACGCCACCCTTCTTCCACTATCTCTTCTTCCACCAAATCAGAAACCCTATTGTGAGTTTGCAGAGATGGGTACTTGTGATAGAAAAAGGTATGAATAGTGCGGCTTATATCAAACATGTTCCGTCTGAGCGTATAAATATACATGCAGACCTGCTTTCTGACTCGTTGGAAGTACCGATTGCAGCTTGCAGTAGGTCTTTTCTTTGCGAAAGATTTGCTGTCTGCGCCTTGCGATGTGAAATATTGTGAATGGGATGCCTGCCCTGCACCATGCAGCAGGTCTTTCTTTGCGAAAGATTTACTTACTGCACCGTGCAGCAGGTCTTTCTTTGCGAAAGATTTACTTACTGCACGGTGCAGCAGGTCTTTCTGATGCGTTGGAAAGCATGTCTTTTGAGAGCTGTGCCACATCTAAAATTAATGTTCACAATGCTTTCCGAAGTTAGCACGCTGAAATTCGGGGAAATTAACAAGTGTATATCTCTGAATAAATATACAGAATCGCCAAATAAAATAGGTTCTATGCTGTTTGTAGTGGGAGATTGCCACGGTTGCTGAGCGAAGTCGAAGTATGGTTTTGCCTATGTCGATTAATAGCGTCCCAAATAAAATTAGAGAGACACTGCTCGTCCCGCTAGGGACGTAACTAGGTAGCCTCAGATTTTAATTTGGGGTCTGAAATTAAAGGCAAGCACCGTGCCGTAGGTACAGTATAACAATTTAAGATAGCGTACCTACGGCACGCCTGTGTTTGTTGGCATTCTCACCCTAGATTGAAATCTGGGGCTACCTAGATTCCGCCCCGATGGGGCGAAGCTGCACAAAACTGCTAAGATTGTTTAGTCATGAAATACGATTGTCTAATTTTATAAAGTGCAAAGGGATTAATGGAACAGTGCCAATAAATCCTCATTAACAAGGATTTATTGGCACTGAAGTTTTTGTTTATCCCTATTTGTGGGGAGTGGAGTCTGTCAAGTTCGAGCTAAAAGTAAAAAGCTAATGTTTCACTTGGATATTGACTTTCGACAAATAGCGTTAAAGTCCGACATTAGAACCTGCGCACCGCTCTCAACACTCGATTAGGGTAATTGCTGATAATACCATCAACACCTAAATCAAGCATTCGCTGAATATCCTCAGGCTTGTCCACCGTCCAAGGCACAAGCTTCATATTTTTCGCTTGGCAGGTAGCCACCAATTCAGCATTCACCATAGGGAAATATGGACTAAAAGCCGATGGCACAAAGTCGAGTTTTGCCATATTGTCGGCAAAGGATTTTTCGTTTTCCACTAAATATGCTTGCGCCACATCAGGATATTGCGCATGAATGTAATTCAAGCAACGCACATCGAACGATTGCACTAGCAACCGTTCGCCTAAGTTCTTACTCAGAAGCACCGCCATTGATTTATCGGCAAATTCTTTATAATCTATTGTCAAGCCCTTTGCTTCTTTGGCTTCGCTCGATTTTATTTCGATGTTATAATAGATAGGGTCTAAGCCATTATCAGCCACAAAAGCTTCCACAGAATCAATCAAAGCCGAAACCGTGGGGATACCAGTTGCCATTTTCGCCTGCTCAGGGAATCGAGGATAAGCTTTACTTCCTGTGTTGTATTTCTTGATTTGTGCATACTTCATATTTTTGAAGATGAGCTTTTCGGCAGCTTCACTCGAAATTTCCTTACCTTTAGCATCAAGTGTAAACTTTGGATTGATGTGTGCATCATGTGCCACAATCACCTCTCCATCTTTGGTGATTTGCAAATCGAGTTCGAGGGTGTTCACACCCAATTTTACTGCTTCAATCATGGATGCAATAGTGTTTTCAGGCATCAAGCCTGCACAACCTCTGTGCCCTTGAACATCGAGAGATGAAAGTTTCAACTCTTGCTCATAGCGATTGCCGAAAGCATCGGTAGCCACCACTTTTACTAATTTAGTGCCAGCAGGAGGAAAGGCAGCAAAGTAAAAAGGTTTTTCCACAATCTTCGACACTCGCTTTGCGCCAGCATCAAGCTTTGCTTGAACATAGGCTTTATACCCGGGGTCGGTGCTCACATAATTGCTCAATTCGCCCATGTATTTGGTGTCGGCATACCATTCCACGTTCCAGTCGGAATCCCAGTTCCAAATTTTTGCAATAACTGAATTAGCACGAGCAGGGTCGGCACCTACATTGAAAAGCTCAATTTGATAGTAGCGGTCTTTGCCCACCGATTTGTAATACCATTCATAGCTGTTTTCTTTCGCTTCAAACACTTGATATCCACGCGGTGTTCCATCTTGGCATCCATCATATTTCCACCACTCGCCACACAAAGCACCTACATTGTGTTCCATCACACCATCAGCTACTGGGTAATTCAGGTTCAAATGCGTGTGTCCCGACATGAAATCCACGGTGTAATCTTTCATTACCGCCAATACTTCTTCGGCATTGATGATATAGGATTGCAGGTTGGTGTTGAAAAAAGGCGCGTGAATAGCCACATGAACATAAGCACCTTTTGGCACATATTCCAAATAGTTTTTCAGCCATTCTACTTGCGTATCACGAAAACCATTATCATATTTCCGACCACCTTTATAGATAATATCATCAAGCACAATGTAGTAGTGATTTCCTAAGTTGAAACCATAATCCGTTGGTCCGAATAGGCGACGATAAGCAGCGGTGCTTTCGAGGTCGTTGCTAATTTTCTCATCATGGTCGTGATTTCCAATCACAGGATAAAAAGGAATGCCGAGCGAAGCCACTCCTGCTTTATAACCATCAAACAAAGGTAGATTGTCGTGCACAATATCGCCTAGAGTGATTCCGATGCTATTCATTCGTTTAGCATCATATTCCGCGACACTATTGACTAAATCGGGCAGCGATTCCGCATAGAAAATATTCATGTGCGCATCCGTTTTGGTTTGAGGGTCGGCAATAGCCAAGAGGGAAAAGTCGGTGGTGTCGAATTTCAATTTCTGCAAGTCGAACACAAATTCAGTTCTCCCTTCGAGCAACTGATAAAACTGCGGTGCACCCGTTGAGAAATCGGCAGTATAGCCCGAAGGAGTGAAGATGTAAACAAATTCAGCATCATCGGCAGTATTCAGCGTAAATGAGCCATTGGCATTAGATGTGGTGAAGTTGGTGCCATCGGTGATGACTACTTTGGCGAGCTTTTGCTCACCACATTTTATTTCGCCTTTAATTTCTTTTGCCCAAACAGGCGCACTTCCTAGAAGCAGCACAAGGGCGAGGGATAAAAGTTGTTTCATATTTTTTTATTCTACTAGAATTTATTTTATAGTCAAATCAAAAGTCTTAGGCCTCTCCATACTTTCAGAATAAACACGTCCGAAGCGGTCGGTTACTTTGATTTCGATGGTGGAAGTGGCTGAACTCGCTTGCGCTTTGAAGAAGTTGGCAGACTTATTAGTTACAAAAGTGCTCGTGGGCGTTGCGCCAGCATTTAATCGGAACGCTTCATAAGAAATGATGTGCAAAGGATCTTTCACAAACGTGCGAGTGATAGGGAGAGGCAAACTGTTTTCGGTCATTTCCACCGTCCATTCCTCATCATATCCCCACACGAAGAGCAAGATTTCATTATTGTTGTTCACCGTGGCATATTCTCCAGCATAGCTTGCCATATCTTCTTCCGAGGCATTGGGAGCAAACGCCGCAGCGGTGATGTGCACTTCATTCAAATCATAGGCACGAAATTGGTATTCTTTATCATTTCGTCGCGTGTCAGCCGATTTGTAATACCAAGAAATATCGGTGCCGTTCATTTCAAACACACCATAGCCCCCGGGCGAGCCGTCGCTTGAAAGGTGATTGCCTGAATAGCCATTCTTGCCAGTCCACCACCATGTACCACAAATAGCACCAAGCGTATGTTCCATGAAACCATCGCTAGCCATGTTGGCATAATTGGCGTGGGTGTGCCCTGAAAGGAAATGCACATCGGAGAAATCGGCTAAAGCTGCTTTCAATGCGCTTGCATTCGAAATATTGAAAACAGGTGTATTCCGATTGCCAGCTGCATCAAGCGACGGGCGTTTATAGAGTGGAATGTGAATACCCACCACAATAGGCGTTGATTTATCGGTGATAGTGGCAAGATCTTTTTCTAACCATGCCATTTGTTCCTCCGAAACCACATCATTATGATTTCGACCGCCCACGGTGCCTTGCATTCCTCCGGTATTAATCCAATCGATATCATCAAGCACCACATAATGCACTTTGCCGAGATTGAAAGAATAATAATTCGGACCAAGATTTACAAGATAAGAAGACTCTCCATTGAAATCACCTGTTACATAAGGGTCGTTATCATGGTTTCCAATCGTGTTGAAGACAGGGCAATTCAGCATATTCATATAGCTGACATAGTTCGCTAAGCTGAAACTGTTGCTATACCAAAATAAATCCCATGTGAGGTCGCCAAGGGTTAAACCATAGACCTTTTTGCCTTCAGCCTCAAAAGTGGCGATGGTGGAATTAATGTCGGGCACTATGGCTTGATACTGTGCCAAGTCATTGTTCCGATATGCCAAATGCCAATCAGCCAGAGCAAGCACCACATGGTTTTCATTGTCAACCTGCACCAATGAAAAATCACATTGTTCGATTGCCGAAGTCGTGCTGCTCACTTGCTTAAAGAATTGAGGTATTTGTCCTTTCTTTACTGCTTCATAGTTGGCAGGCACAGAAATAAACACATATCCACGTGCTTTTTCCGAAGAAAGATAATACCGACCTTGGTCATCGGTGGTTGTAACTTCCACGCCATCGGAAACCACCACCCCAGCAATACCCTCACCATCACACGACACAATGCCTTTGATGTTCATACCCTCCACATCGGGGAGGTCGGTATTTGAAAGGACTGTTACGGCTACTGTACCAATAGCCATCGACTGCGAGCCACGGCTCACCGAAAGCGCATAACTTCCTGTGCTGATACTTTCAGGCAGTGGGAAGGTGGCTGAAGTGGCATCGGCAGCACTCACCGTAGAGCTATATTCTTCCGATGCCTTGAAAGTCATCACATCGCCCACACTAAAACCCTTGCCAGTAATGCTCACATCAGCTCCTTTAGTGATGTTGATGGGCGAAAGGGAAATACCTGTAATTTTAAGTGAATCATCATCGGGAGAAGAAATTGAATCGCTTCCGCAAGCTGCAAAAAGAAAAAGCAGCAGAGCTATTAACAGTTTGTTTAAGTTTTTCATTATTCAAAAAAATAGCTTCTCCTCTTTCTTGAAAAGAGGAGAAGCATTGATTGTTTTAAAATGAGATTACAATATCATCGAAACAGATTCTATTCGTTGGCGATGTGCCTAAAGCTTCACCAGCTAAGAAGTTGATTTCGGTTTCCGATGTGGCTTTAGAAATGATGAAGCTAAACGTGCGGTCGTCATCCCACACCACATTATAGCCAGTATCCACGGTGTGGCTTCCTTTTTCGGCATAGTTATTAATATCGAAAACATCAGTACTAGGCACACCAGCGTTTCGAGCTTCAATTTTCACTACTCGATTATCATTTTGATTTCCTGAAGCCGTCACATAAGCCACCGCTTTAAAAGAAACTTTGAGTTTCACCTCACCTAAACCTGCAAGCTCTGCAATCTTTTTAAAAGTCATTTCGGTGCAAACGTTAGTAACACCAAGTTTCACATAGCCATTCATGGCATAGAGGCGATAGGTATCGTTGCTCAATGGGGTTGTCCAAGGTAATGCATTGTAATCCACAGCACCCGAAGTAGCCACTCCTTCTTCCCAGAACTCAAAGCGAGGACCAGTATTATAGCAATAGATAGCTTCGGAAGCAAGGTTGGAGGTGTAAACAATATCGGCTGTATAGTCGAAGTTCTCCACCACGAGGTTCACCCCTGCATATTGAATAAAGGTAATTTCTTCTCCACCATTGTAGTCATCGAAACCGAGTTTCAATTTAACTGAGCGTTGCACACCAGAGGTGTTAGCATCCACCGCAATGGTGATGCTTGATTCTGAAACAGCTTGCACCGTAATCCAATCGTTATCGGCAAAAGTATAATTCCATTCCACATTGCAATCAATAGGTAGCACGATTGTTCCTCCCGCTGTTTCGAGGTCGTATTCATTCAAGTCATTCACCCCGAGAAGTGATATGGCAGGTGCGAAAGAAGCTTGATTGACCACTACTGTTTGGCTCAATTCGGGGAAGTCTGCCACGGTGAATTGTATCTTTGCGGTGCGAGCATCTGTTTCGCTTGGGTTTTCTGAAGCCTCCAAAAGCAAGTAGCTCGCTGTTTCTTCCACCACCGTGAGCCAATCGGCATCAGCATCAATAGCATAAGTTTTTTCCACATTGCTTGCGGTCATCAATGTTATTTGATTGGCGCGCCCCACAATATTCCATTCCAACATTTCAGTTCCTAGTGTGTCGGTAATGGTGAAATATGGCATCGCAGCTTCTTGCGCAATACTGAACAACACCGGTTGTTCTTCCCCATTAGCGATAAACGCATAGTTGGTGTTTCTAGCATAGGGAGTGGTGTTTTCTTTCACCGTGAATTTGAAGATACCATCATCTTTACCCTC
>JBKECD010000155.1:0-5804 GCA_047974225.1 Mangrovibacterium sp. | reverse complement strand
TGCAAGAGGATGTTATGTCCGCTTTTATCCACCCAACGACTATAATTCCCTCGATTCGGAACTTGTTCGGTTTCAAACCAAACTTTAACACCCGAAACACCACCGGGAAGCGATCGACTGTTTGAATCTTGACCATAAGACACGCCAAGAAAGGTACTGAGGGATACCCAAAGTAAGAATAGTTTTTTCATAGTAATGTGCGTTTTCATTAACCTAAATTAAGGCTAATCTTTTTGTAAAGCAACATTGCTTTAAAAATAGTTCACGCCAATATGTAAAATTTCTTATTTTCAGGATAATTTTGTTGTTTCTAATGCTAATTTGGATGTGTGCAATGCTAAATCTAAGACGCATGCAATGCGTCTCTACTACGGTTCTTTTTCTTCACTTTTCACAACTGAAATGTCGCATTAAATACAAATTAGCAAACTAAATTGGCGATATAAAAATAAATACACCCAATTTAGCACACTTAATTCAGCCCATGAAAAAAGTTATGCTCCGTTAAGTGCGCTTAATTCGTGTCATGAAAAAAAATAGGACTGATTAAGTGCGCTTAATACATCGCAGGGGAAAAATTGCAGCTCATTAAGTGTGCTTAATTCGTTAGGTGAAAAAAATTGCAGCGCATTAAGTGTGATTAATGATAAAGCATGGAGATAATGTATTTAATCCCCCTGCCTTCCAAACCAACATTGCCCCTCCCGACCTCCCCTTGGGGAGGAGTTTGTTTCTTCAAATTCTTCATAAATCAATTATTTCAGTGCCTTTTCCCTCCCCCTCGGTTGCTGAGTGGTTGCTGAGCGCAGCCGAAGTACGCAGTCGAAGTACGGGGGAGTTGGAGGGGGCTTAGATTCTATTAGTAAGTGTCCGTTTTAGGGGTTCTCTCTTTTTTATTATTTTTGTGCGTATTCATCTTTGAACACTGCAAATATAAAACTTTTAGTTTGACTAAAATAAATATAGTTATTCCAAACTTAAATTTATAGATTATGGCTAATTTGATGATGATTAGGGATTTAGCTGCTCAAAAAAATATTACCCTAAAAGAGATTGCCGATGACTTAGGTATTACTCCAACGGGGCTTTCTAAAATAATGAGGGAAAATAGCACTAAAACTTCAACGCTAGAAAGGATTGCACTAAAACTAAAAGTTCCAGTATCTGTGTTCTTTGGTGATTATGTCGAGCCTCAACAAGTTGATCAGAAAAGCTTAGCCCTCGAAAATGTCGGATATTACTACCCCGGCGTCAATGCCTCCGCTGGGCTAAGCTTCGATACCGACAATGACGGCTTGGAGCGCATCCCCGTAAGTATCCCCAATTGGGGAAACGGGCTGGACTTTATCAATGTGTTTGGAGATAGCATGTATCCGAAATTTCAGAGTGGGGAAATCATCGGAATTAAGCAGATGGAATTTCAATACCTCAACTTTGGATACACCTATGTGGTGGAGATGCAGAACGGCGATGTTTACTTGAAGTATGTACGCAAGGGCAAGGATGCAAACCACGTCATTCTTGCAAGTGAGAATCCCCACTATGAACCGACCGAGTTTCACATCAAATATATCAAAGCCTTTCATCAAGTGAAAGGCGTAATTTCTAAACTTACAATGTAATGAAAAAACTAATCATACCAGCCCTTGCTGTTTTGTGCATCTTCTTCGCTTGTTCAGAAGATGTGGACTATTCAAATAAAAAGGAACAGGAGCTGTGGGTTGATGGACGTGTTAAAACGTCCTCATCTGTACACGCTGACAGTAAATTATCTTACCTAACTATTTTATTTTTTGATGTCGAGGTGAGCAATAATTTCGGCGGTGAAAATTACCAAACGGGCTTTGATACATATTATCTTTACACTCATCTGAGCGAAGACCCTATATACAGTAAATTAATAGACGATAACAGACTTCTTTTTAACGACGGAAGTACCGCAAAGCCACTGTTTATCATTTCAACCGACGACGACGAAATAACGCAGGTTACCCTGCCCGTAGGTGAATATTTTGTTGTCGCCTTCTATTTTATGCGAGGTACTGACAGGAGTTATTGGAATAAATATGCAACACGAATTTACAGCCTTGAAAGTAGGTACAACCCACAATACCTATCTGTTGTTTTGCCCGTTGATTTTACGCAATATGGGCGGATTGATTGGGTTGGGGTCTGATATAATAAAAGAGCCTTTCATCAAGTGAAAGGCGTATTAAGAAAAAAGCCGCTGCAACAACATTGCAGCGGCTTTTCCTATTTTATTAAGTCCAGCACCTTTCTATTCAATTCGTCCACCGCCGTGGTGTCGTAATCGAAATAAGTATCGGTTACCGTTGTAGCCCCGTGTCCTAATGCCTGCGCAATTAACGGCTTTGTGGCACTGATTGGGTGCAGTGCGCTCAGCCCTGCCCAACTGTGCCGTGCGTGATACATGATAAGCTCCTCAACACCTATCACCTTGAGGTGCTTGTTTATTTGCTTGGATAGGTTCGAGGGGTTCGCATATCGTTCTTGATACACAAGCAGCCTATTTTCGCCCTTTCTGCGCTCGATTAATTCGGCTGGCTCTGGCTCTAGCCTAATCGAGTAGGCTTTGCGTGTCTTGTTGCGGCGATATTCTATCCTGCCGCCCTCCACTTGCTCAATATCATATATATCTGATGCGTTCATGCCGATTAAATAAAATGATAGCATAAAGAAATCGCGAGCCAACGCCACCGCCTCAACATCTGTTTTGAAATCCCGAATCGCCTTTATCTTATCAGCTGGCAATCGCAAATTTCTCGGCTCGGTCTTGCAAAACTCAAATTTCCGAAACGGATATTTGATGTTGATTTCATCAATATTAATAGCGTGGTTCAGTATCGCTCGGATATTTCGCAAGTCGATATTTGTAGTAGCATTGCTCACCTGTGCTTTGCGGTGGTCTTTATATTGGTAAAGCCACTGCTTTGTGATGTCCCCAATTGTGGCGTTACGGTCAAAAGCCTCAACACTATTAAGCGTAACCACGATGCGCTGACCACTTGCCGCTCGCTCGGTCTTAGCGGCATATCTCTTGCCATATTCAATGAAGCTCTGCCCCAAGCCCACCTCATCGCCATGCAAGTAGTACTCTCGAATATCAGCCGCCGAAATGCGGTGCAATATCCTTTTTTCCTTCAGCTCATCTATGAGGTCGAAAATATCATCAACCATACTGTGCAGCTTTCTATTTGCCACACGATAATTTGGATCGGAGCAACTTCGCCTTACCTTTTCATTCTCTTTATCCCAATGCCCGGCACTTATAAAAATGTCCGTTCCAACCGTTGTGCTAGTTTTGTTGTGCTGAATCTTCACCACCACATGTTGCAGCCCATCCTTGTTTAGATAATCCCGAAGTACTAATTTAATTGATGCCATATTGAGCGATATTTCTGTACTATTTCTGTACTATTTTAACTCCAACATATACCGAAATATTCGGTTATTTTCCGACTGCAAGGATACAAAAAAAAGCGATTAGAATCAAAATCTAATCGCTTTCATATATTGTAACTCGTTGTTTTTCAAATAAAAAAGGCACTAAAAAATTAGTGCCTTTCGCTCCCCAAGTAGGACTTGAACCTACGACCTACGGATTAACAGTCCGCCGCTCTAACCAACTGAGCTATTGGGGAGTTTCTTTGGTGTTCCTTTTGAGAACGGTGCAAAAGTAATGCTTTTTTGATTACTTCCAAAAAAATGCACGAGATTTTTTATTTTCTCGTGCATTTATTTCTTTATCCTCGAATAATTCCGCGCTCTGAACTTCTGATGAATTGCAATACTTCATCTCGCTCGGCACTTGCTGGCACTTCAGCTTCAATGATTTCGATAGCCTGAGTAGTGTTTAAGTCTTTTTGGTAAATGTAACGATAGATGTCTTGAATTCCACAAATCTGCTCATTGGTGAAACTTCTACGACGTAATCCAATTGAGTTCACCCCAGCATAAGAAAGTGGCTCGCGACCTACTTTAATAAATGGAGGAACGTCTTTGCGCACCAACGAACCGCCAGAAATCATCACATGCTTACCAATATGCACAAACTGATGAACAGCTGATGTGCCGCCCACAATTGCCCAATCGTCCACAGTTACTTCGCCAGCGAGCTGAGTGGCATTCACCAAAATCACATTGTCGCCCACAATACAATCGTGTGCCACATGCACATACGCCATAATCAAACAATTCGAGCCAATCACTGTTTTCTGACGAGCGGAAGTTCCTTTATTGATAGTAGCACATTCACGAATAGTTGTATTGTCGCCGATTTCAACGGTTGTATATTCACCTTGATACTTCAAATCTTGAGGAGCCGCACCAATCACAGCACCCGGAAAAATGCGGCAATTCTTGCCAATCCGAACGCCCGACATGATAGTCACGTTTGAGCCGATGTGAGTTCCTTCGCCAATCACAACATCCTTATCAATTGTTGTGAATGGTTCTATCACAACGTTCTCTGGCACTTGAGCCTCTGGATGGATATAAGATAATGGTTGTTTCATACTTTATTAATCAGTTATCTATTGTTTTACTATTTGAGCCATAAACTCGCCTTCACACACGAGAGTTTCGCCCACATAACAGAATCCTGCCATGTTTGCGAGTCCTCTACGGATTGGCGAAGTAAGCAATAATTTAAATACTAAGGTGTCTCCAGGCACAACTTTATGGCGAAATTTCACTTTATCTACTTTTACGAAGTAGGTTGAGTAATTTCCTTCCAAACCATTAAGCACATACAAACCGCCACATTGCGCCATCGCTTCGATGAGCAAAACCCCTGGCATCACAGGCTCTTCGGGGAAATGTCCAACGAAGAATGGCTCGTTGCCAGTTACGTTCTTAATCCCGATAACATGGTCGTCGGTCATTTCCATGATTTTATCCACCAACAAGAAGGGATAGCGATGCGGTAGCTTCTCTTTGATGGCATTAATGTCCATCAATGGCTTCGCATTAATATCATAGTGAGGGATATTTTTCTTTTTCTCTGCCAAATATTCCTTGCGAATCAATTTAGCAAGCTGAGTATTTACGCCATGACCAGGCTTGGTGGCAATCACTTTCCCTTTTAGGCGAACGCCAGCGAGTGTCAGGTCGCCAATCACATCAAGCAATTTGTGGCGTGCACATTCGTTGTTGAATTGCAAGTCGAGATTGTTCAAGATGCCCGATGCTTGCACCTTAATTTCTTCTTTGTGGTGAAACAAATCAGCGATGCGCTTCAAGTCCTCAGCTTTCATAGGCTGATCCATAATCACGATAGCATTATCAAGGTCGCCTCCTTTCACGAGGTTGTGTTGCAGAAGATATTCCAACTCGCGCACAAACACAAAGGTGCGACAAGAAGCAATCTCGGTCTTGAAATCTGCGAGATTATCGAGCGAGGCAAACTGATTATTCAGCACGCTTGAGTTGAATGAAATCAAGCTATTGATGCTGTAATCCTCATCGGGAAGAATCATAATTTCAGCACCTGACTCAGGGTCTTTATAGCTAATTTTCTTGGTGATGGTGAAGTATTCGCGTTCGGCTTCTTGTTCCACTACACCAGCTTTCTCGATAGCTTCCACGAAATATTTCGAGCTACCATCTAGGATAGGCATCTCTTCGTTGTCGATTTCAATCAGCACATTATCTAAGTCCATTCCGGTGAGCGCTGCAAGCGCATGCTCCACGGTGCTCAGGCGCAAGCCGTCTTTCATGAGCACCGAGCCCCGCGAGGTGTCGCCCACGAGCAAAGCGTCAGCTTCGATGATGGGTTGTCCTTC
>JBKECD010000099.1:0-1826 GCA_047974225.1 Mangrovibacterium sp. | reverse complement strand
TTTCGGAATTTAAATACCGTTTTAAACTCTTTGTCGAGCATTATTTGCGCATCAAAACCTTTGCCCGTCTTGCTTTTAAAACCTTTAATAAGCGAGGTTTTGCCATGGCTGAGCAAATCGTTCAGTTGCGAGCTGCTGAGGGTTTTGCCAGCAATGGTCTTGAAGAGGATAAAATCACAATCCTTGTCGATACATTTAGTCGCTTTGGCAAAAGTGCGGACGGTTTTCTTCTGGCACTTCGGGCAGGGAAGCAAAGGATCGGCACTTGCCACCGGTGTTTCCAATAATTCCGACACAATTTGATGTGTATAAAGCTCAATCTCCCGATGGAAGCTATCCGCATCGAGCTTGCCAGCCTCAATCAGATTCAGCTTATTTTCCCATTCGCCAGTCATGCCCACATCGGCAATCTTCTTCTCGCTCACCGCCCGATAAACAGCCAAGCCCTTATCGGTCGGCACGAGTGATTTCTTTTCTCTCACCACATAATTACGTGCAATCAGCGTTTCGATGATTGCCGCACGAGTGGCAGGCGTGCCGATGCCAATCCCCTTGATGGCTTCTCGTTCGGCTTCATCTTCTAGCTCCTTTCCGCAGCTTTCCATCGCTGAAAGCAGACTACTTTCGGTGTGAATCGACAGGGGTTTAGTTTGCTTCTCCAGTACTTCCAGCCCCTCCGTTTTCAGTCGTTCGCCTTGCTCGATTGGCGGAAGTGAATGTTCCTCTTCTGCTTCCTCAGCCCACACCGCACGCCAACCAGCCTGAAGTGTTCGACTAGCTCGCAGCGCAAAAGGCACGCCATTTCCATCGAGCGAGATGCAGGTGCTTTCCATGAGGCATTTTTCTGAAAAGGCTTCCAGCATGCGCCCCACAATCAAATCATAAATCTGCTGCTGGTCGGCAGCCAGATTATTGGCTTCATTGCCCGTGCTGATTAAAGCGTGGTGGTCGCTCACTTTCTGGTCGTTCACCGAATGCTTGTTAAGCTCCTTTTTAGCTAAACTTTGCGCATACTCGCCAAACCGGGAGTGGCATGCAAGCCCTTGAATTAAACTCTTCATTTCCGCAAACACATCTTCGGAAATATAGCGACTGCCTGTGCGAGGATAGGAAATCAGCTTCGCCTCATAGAGCGATTGAGCAACAGACAGCGTTTTGTCGGCAGAAAATCCATAACGCTGGTTGGCTTCTTTCTGAAGTGTGGTGAGGTCGAAAAGCAAGGGAGCTTCTTGGTGGACTTCTTTGGTTTCAATGCCTGTTGTCACCACAAAATCATTCGTCTGCACTTTTTGCTTCGCTTGCTCCGCTTCTGCCAGCGTGTTATGTCGGCAAACCGAGAGCATTTGATGTATTTTTTCTTCCGAAGAAGTGCTCAGTTGAAGTTGGAAATAGGTCTGCGCTTGGTGGTTCTTATGGTCGAGGAATCGCTTGCAGACCATCGCTAGGCTTGGCGTTTGCACACGCCCGAGCGACCACACGCCTGAGCCTGCCTGCACCGAAATGGCTTGCGAAGCGTTGATGCCCACCAGCCAATCAGCTTGGCTGCGCGCCTTAGCCGAATGATAGAGATTATCGTATTGCGAACCATCTTGTAGATGTTCCAATCCCTTGCGGATGGCTTGTTCGGTGAGCGAGCTAATCCACAGTCGCTCGAAAGGTTTTTGGCAGTTCAGATAGTCATAAATATAGCGAAAGATAAGTTCGCCCTCACGCCCGGCATCGGTTGCTACAATAATGCTTTCGCATTGCTGAAAAAGCGTTTGGATAACTCTTAATTGCTTGCTTGCCCCTGCGTCGTTTTTCCACGTCTTGCCCTCTTTGACTTG
>JBKECD010000161.1:0-18152 GCA_047974225.1 Mangrovibacterium sp. | reverse complement strand
CTGAAAACTATATATTTTGAATAAGATACTGAAACAAACGCTCAAAATACTCTTTTTTCTTTCCCTCAGTGGTTTTCTGTTTTGGCTTGTCTATCGAGGTCAAGACATCGACCAAATGAAGCAAGTGCTCCAAAACGATGTGGACTATAAATGGGTCTGGTTTTCCTTAGTCTTAGGGCTACTGAGTCATGTCAGTCGCTCGCTTCGATGGAGCATGCTCATCGAGCCTTTGGGCAAAAAGCCTCGTTTCATCAACAGTTTTCTATCGGTGATGGTGGGCTATCTATTAAACCTTGCCCTCCCTCGCATGGGCGAGATTTCGCGCTGCACCGCCTTGTCGAAATACGAAAAGATTTCCTTTAGCAAACTAATCGGCACGGTTGTCATTGAGCGCACTATTGATGTCATTTTCATGCTTCTTTTTTCCGCTTTTGTGGTGCTTGTGCAGTTTAACCAAGTGCTTCAATTCCTCCACAACAATCCTGAAGTGCAAGAAAAAATTCAGAATTTCTCCATCTCGCCACTTGGCATTGGTATTACGCTCGCAGTGGTGCTTGCTGCGGTGTGGTGTTATCGGAAATTTAGCAAAGGAAAGTTTACGAATAAAATCAAAACACTATTTCAAAACTTTGTTGAAGGACTGAAAAGCATCCAAAATATGAAGAATAAATGGCTGTTCTTGTTGCATTCATTCTTCATTTGGATTATGTATTTCCTGATGCTTTATGTGATGTTCTTCGCCTTTGATTTCACCTCGCACCTTTCATGGCTGGTGGGTCTGACCGTTTTTGTGTTTGGCTCTTATGGCATGGTAGCCCCCGTGCAAGGAGGCATTGGCGCGTGGCACTTCATGGTCATTCAAGCCCTCATTATCTATGGCATTTCAAAAGAAGATAGCCTCATATTTGCCTTCCTCACCCATGGGTCGATGAATGCCATGATTATTATTGTCGGGCTAATTTCTTTGCTCGTTCTTCCACTCGTAAACAGACCCAAAGAAACAACAACTAAATAGTGAATACAGAATTATATATCGCTCGCCGACTTTTTTTTGCCAAGGAAAGCAAATCTCAACTGAGCAAAAACATGGTCAATTTGGCGATGCTTGCCATTGCGCTTGGAATTGCTTTTATCATTTTGGCGGTTGCGATTGTCGATGGATTTCAAAATGAAATCGAAGCCAAAGTAGATGGCTTTGCCGCTCACGCTCAAGTGGTGAACTATGACAACAACCATAGCTATGAGACTTCTCCGATTGTCGTCAATCATGAGCTGGTGCATAAACTGCAAAACACGCCTAATGTGAAGCATGTGCAGGCATTCGCCACCAAACCGGGGATTGTGAAGGTGGACGATGAGATACAGGGCGTAATCGCAAAGGGAATATCGCCGCACTTCGACTGGTCGTTTTTTGAAAAAAACAAAGTGGCTGGCGAAGCCATCTCACTTCAGCATGGACGAAGCAATCAAGCATGGATATCGCAAGAACTCGCCAAACTACTAAAGCTCCAATTGGGCGATAAATTTCTGATGTATTTTTTAAATGAAGGCGAGCAAGTGCCGCGCATGCGTCAATTTGAGCTCGTCGGAATATATCGCACAGGGCTTGCTGAGTTTGATAAAATGTTTATGCTCATCGACATTCGCCATGTGCAAAACCTCAATGACTGGCAAGATGACCAAGTGAGTGGCTATGAAATATTCACACACAATCTCGACAAGCTATCGCCCACTTTAGATGAAATCAACACCCAATTAGTGAGCCACATCACCGAAGACGAAAGCCTCTTGCAAGTCATCGACATCAAAGATAAATATCCAAGCATATTCGATTGGCTCGGACTGCTCGACATGAATAGCATACTAATTCAAGCCCTAATGATTCTGGTGGCTGGATTCAACATGATTTCTGGATTATTAGTAATCATCCTCGAGCGCACCCAAATGATCGGCATTCTGAAATCGCTCGGAGCTTCGACACTCAACATCCGCCGCATCTTTCTCTATCTGTCGGCATTCCTAATCGGGAAGGGACTGTTTTGGGGCAACATTGTCGGACTTAGCCTTTGCCTAATTCAGCAACAATTTGGCATCGTGCCACTCAATCCCGACTCCTACTTCATTGATGCCGTGCCGATTCACATCGACCTCAGCACCATATTACTACTCAATCTAAATGCATTTGTCGTGATTATCATCATGCTCATCATCCCCTCGTTTTTCATCGGGAAAATATCCCCCGAAAAAACAATCCGATTTGACTAAGCTAGTTACTTTTCTCTAATCGGCACTTCTCTTTTGAATGACTGCTCTAAAGAAATGAAGGTTTCGGTGCTTGCCACTCCCGCAATTTTCTGCACTTGGTCGCTCAAAATCCTTTTCAAATGTTCATTGTCTCGGGCATATACTTTGGCAAAGATTGCATAAGCTCCAGTGGTGTAATGACACTCCACAATTTCGGGAATCTGCGCCAACATTGAAGCCACGTCATCATAGAAACCTCCTTTTTCAAGATATATGCCCACATAGGTACAGGTTTTAAAATCCACCATCTTCGGATCAACATGATAGCCCGACCCCACAATCACCTTCATATCAACCATGCGATTCACTCGCTGATGAACAGCAGCTCGCGACACCCCCACCTCTGCGGCTACATCCTTGAAAGGCGTCCGCGCATTTCTGGTGATAATATCTAGGATGTGCAAATCAATCTTGTCTAAATTTCCTCGTAACGTCATTTTAATCTTATTTTCATGTTTAAAACTACACAAAGATAATAAAAATACAATATCAGAAACAAAATACCTAAATATTATTCCTCAAAATTGTCTTCAATCCTCAGATTCTCCCCCTCCTTCTGAATGAGCTTGTGCGGATGATTTTCGAAAGAAAAGGCTTTATTTCCTGAAATAAAAAGCAAATTATGGAGTTGAAAATCATTTTTTCATTACCTTTACGCACAGTATCAACTTCAATGCATATATGAACACAAAAAGCGTTTCAACACTTTATATCGTTATACTACTAAGTATCTGTGCAAACATGTCTTTTGCCCAAGTAAGCCAAAGCACTGATTTTTCCTATGGAAAGATTAGCGAACCATCAAGCTTATCAGTGTCAAACAACGAAGATTTTCCAGCATTTAAGTTTCCAATCACCTCTCAGATATATTATCGTGAGCTTTCACATTTTCAGACCAAAGAGGGCAAGGGTTATTTTGCGAAAGCGCTTCAGCTCGACCTCAAAGCAGCAGCAATCGAGCAAGAACTCACTCAGCTCAGAAAAGAATATTTGGCAAGTAATAATGTGTCAGAAAAATCTTCTATTGGAGAAGAAATATTACAACAAGAAAAAAACAATTACAGCGCCAGTGTTGAGTCGAAAAAATTAAAGCAACAAGCCAACAAGCTCGAGTACGCCTATTGGTCAAACGCTAGTTCTGAGGAAATCGAGCAATTCACCAAGCGCAATATTCCCGTAGAAATCAGTTATACGCAGGCAAATAATTTCGACGAAAATGCGCTTCCCAACAAGGCTTCAAGCATCACACTCTATAATAAACGAAGCGAGAGCAAAACAGCTCCCAAACAAGAAGACCTCAAAAATCAAACTATCTATAAAATACAAGTTGGTCGATTTACAAGAACGCCAAAATCAATCGAAGAGAAATTCAAAAAACTTGGATTTATTCGACGAATTGAACAGCAAAGCACTCCTGAAGGCAAAACACTCTACACTGTGGGAGAGCTTAATAATTATAGTGATGCCAAATTGATGCAAGCGCAACTCGAAAAAGAGGGGTTTGAAAAAACGCTTGTAATAGCCTTTAAAGATGGGATTGAAATTGAAATTGATGACAACGGAAATCCTATAAACAACGACCCTACGGAAACAATAACCAACACCATACTCCGATGAGCATCCTAACCATCTTACTTTTTATTCTGCTAGGCATTGTCCTTCTCTTCATTGAGTTTGCGGTGATTCCTGGAATCACCATTGCAGGAATTGGCGGAATTATTCTATTCATCGCTAGCATCTTCATTTCCTTTCAAAGCTATGGCGTGCTAACAGGAATACTCACTTCCCTCTTTATTGTGATTGTCGTTCCAATCTTAGTTTCTAAGTTTTTCAAATCAAAAGCAGGAAAGAAAATGCTGCTCGAAACAGAGATTGACGCCAAAACCAACACTATTGAACATATCGAACTTCACGAGGAGGGCGTAGCCGTGGGGAGATTAGCACCTGTGGGAAAAGTTCGCATTGGTGAGCAGATTGTGGAAGCCAAATCCGCCAGCGGATTTGTGGATGACAAAACGAGAGTAAAGGTGATTGAGATTCACAAAACACAGATAATTATCGAACCCTTAAATTAATACATTATGGAATTTTATGGAACATTTGGGTTGATCGCTGGGATATTTATCCTGATTATGATCATCCTGTATTTCGTGCCCGTAGGACTATGGTTTTCAGCCTTAGTTTCTGGTGTGCGAATTTCGTTGGTGCAATTGTTTCTGATGCGCTTCAGAAAAGTACCTCCTTCAATTATTGTGCGGGCACTGATTGAAGGTACTAAAGCGGGCATCAAATTGGAAGCCGACAAACTAGAGGCTCACTACCTTGCTGGCGGTAAAGTCGATATGGTGGTGCACGCCCTCGTGTCGGCAGAAAAAGCCAACATTGATTTGCCATTCAACATGGCGACAGCCATCGACTTGGCGGGTCGTGATGTGTTTGAAGCAGTGCAAATGTCGGTCAATCCGAAAGTGATTGACACTCCCCCCGTGGCTGCTGTGGCAAAAGACGGTATTCAGCTGATAGCCAAAGCCCGTGTTACGGTGCGTGCCAGCATCAAGCAATTGGTGGGTGGTGCAGGTGAAGAAACCATCTTAGCTCGTGTAGGCGAAGGGATTGTGTCGTCAATCGGTTCGAGTGCTACACACAAGTCAGTGCTTGAAAACCCTGATTCAATCTCGAAGTTAGTGCTTGGCAAAGGGCTTGATGCAGGCACAGCATTTGAAATCTTATCTATTGACATTGCGGATATTGACATCGGTAAAAACATCGGTGCAGGCTTGCAAATCGACCAAGCCGATGCCGACAAAAACATTGCACAAGCAAAAGCCGAAGAGCGTCGCGCAATGGCTGTGGCTCTAGAGCAAGAAATGCGCGCTAAAGCACAAGAGGCTCGTGCCAAGGTAATTGAGGCCGAAGCACAAGTGCCTTTAGCGCTTGCAGAAGCTTTCAAAAGTGGAAATATCGGAGTGATGGACTATATGAAATATAAGAACATCATGGCTGACACTCAAATGCGTGAATCAATCGCAGGCGAAGAACAAAAGAAAAAGTAATTAGAAGGTCTCTTAAGATAGAAGTAATATAAATTGCAATAATAGCGTCAATTTACTAAAGTAAATTTTATTTATAGATAACTTCTAAATGACTAAAAGCAGCTACTTTTGCCAATAGAATTATCAATCATAAGTTTTAGGTTTGATTAGTTTTATTGGTTTAGTTAGGTTTGGAAGAGGTAGGAGTGGTTTCCTACCTCTTTTTTTGGCTCTATACTATTAGCTGATATAAGTCGAAAATGACAATTTGGAAAGTAATAATTGTTACCGAAGTAAAAAGACTTTGGGCTTGCTGCACGTGCAGCAAGCCCAAAGTCTTTTTACTTTCAGTCGGATGCACGTGCAGCAAACCCAAAGTTTTTTTACTCTTGGTCGGATGCACGTGCAGCAAGCCCAAAGTTTTTTTACTTTTGGTCGGATGCACGTGCAGAAAGCCCAAAGTTTTTTACTTTCGGTCGGATGCACGTGCAGCAAGCCTAAAGTTTTTTTACTTTCGGTCGGATGCACGTGCAGCAAGCCTAAAGTTTTTTTACTTTCGGTCGGATGCACGTGCAGCAAGCCCAAAGTTTTTTTACTTTCGGCTAGATCACATGCAGATGCCAAAGTTTTTTTTCAATTTATAACGAGAAAAAAGGCGATGCGCAAAGAAGATAAATTACTTTTAAAAGCGATTTAGCGACGAAAAACACTTGTTATTCACAACAAATTACTATCTTTATGGACTTAAGGGGACTTCTAAAAATTAGTTATGGGGATAAGTAGAAGTTTCCGAACTGATGTTCTTTTGTTTTTTATGGATATATCTTGCACTAATCTTCTTAACCATAGCTCGCTATGCTTTGCTAAAATTAGCTCAAAATCCACTCCCTAAAAATTCAAAAAGAACTATCAGCTAATTTTTAGAAGTCCCCCCCCTTAAAAATCCCACGAGATGAGACAACTAAAGATAACCCATCGGATCACCAACAAAGGAAGCGATTCTCTCGACAAATACCTGCATGAAGTCAGCAAAGAAGAACTGGTAGATATTGCATTGGAAATCGAGCTTGCTCAAAAAATTCACCAAGGAGACACCAAAGCACTCGACAAGCTCGTGCGGAGCAACCTCCGCTTTGTGGTGTCGGTGGCAAAACAGTATCAAGGCAATGGGCTTCCATTGCCCGACCTTATCAACGAAGGCAACCTCGGATTGATAAAAGCCGCTGAACGTTTCGATGAAACGAAAGGCTTCAAATTTATTTCCTATGCGGTGTGGTGGATTCGTCAAAGCATCATCCAAGCAATATCCAATCAAGGGCGATTGGTGCGCCTCCCAGCAAATAAATCAGCGATGGTCAAGCGCATCAAGCGCACCAGCTCCGAGCTTGAGCAAGAGCTTGAACGCGAGCCTTCAGCTGAAGAAATTGCCGAAGCCCTCGATAGCAGTTCCGAGCTCGCCCAAGACTTGATGCGTGTCGCCAAGCATCCACTTTCGATGGATGCCCCGCTGGGCGATGATGCTTCGCAAAACATGTATGACACCCTAAAAAGTGATTCGAAGACACAACCCGATGATGATTTGATGGACAAATCCCTGCATGACGAAATCATGCGGTTGCTCTCTTCGCTCGATGAGCGAGGAGCTGAAATCATCATCCTCTATTTCGGGCTAAATGGCGAACGAGCACGCTCATTAGAAGAAATTGCCAAGCTATTAAATATCACCAAAGAGCGTGTGCGCCAACTCCGAGACCACTCTCTTCGACGATTGAAAATCAAGTCCTCGCGCGACTTGTTGCGCGATTACCTCGATTAACCGCCCCTTTTTTTGTGCAAAAAAACAAGACTTCTTGAGCCCCGCTAAGATTTATTTTATATCTTAGCCAGTGAATTAAAAATAAAAACTCCGTATGAATAAAATTAGTAAACAAGCCCAAATGGTTTTAATCATTGCTGCAATAGCACTTGCCGTCGTTATCTTCTTTGGAAGCAGCATGTTTTTCACCCTTCAGCCGGGCGAGCGAGCAGTGGTTTTCAAACCTTTTAATGGAGGTCTTGACAAAGAAAGAATCTTCACACCAGGGTTTCATATTATTGCGCCTTGGAACGACCTCATCGTCTATGATGTGAAAGAACAAAAACGCGAGGAAACCATGAATGTGCTCGATAAAAACGGGCTATCAGTCAGCGTGGATATTTCGGTGCGCTTCAATCCCATTTACACCAAGATTGGTGATTTGCACGAGATTTTCGGTCGAAGCTATATCGACCAACTTGTGGTGCCTGAGGTGCGCTCGATGGTGCGCCAAGTGTGTGGGAGATATTCTGCCGAAGAAATTTACTCTACGAAAAGAAGCGAAGTGGAGCTATCAATCATCACTGAAACTCAACACACACTCGAAAGAGAAAATGTCAATATGACCGCACTCTTGATTCGTGCCATCAACTTGCCCGACCAAATTCGCGTGGCTATTGAAAACAAATTGAAGCAAGAACAAGAAGCACTAGCCTATCAATTCCGTCTAGAACGTGAAAAATCGGAAGCCGAGCGCAAGCGTATCGAAGCAGAAGGAATTGCGAAATACAACACCATTGTGAGTTCTTCACTTTCCGACAAGGTGCTGAAACAACGTGGAATTGACGCCACGCTTGAGCTCGCCAAATCGCCTAATGCAAAAGTAGTCGTGGTGGGTGGCGAAGATGGCTTGCCACTAATTCTTGGAAACAACTAATTATCAATCCATATCGTTTAGTTAAAAAAATTACTAGCCCCGAAAGTTTATACCAAGTAAATTCTCGGGGCTAGTCGATGTAATATCCTTAACCCCTAGAAACATGCAGCTATTCTGTAAATTTTGGTTGAAAGCCCTCGGCTGGAAAGCGATGTCGCCAGTCATGCCACACAAAAAAGCAATCATCATCGGCATGCCACACACAAGTGCGTGGGACTTTATTTTTTCATGGCTCTACTACACCTCAGTTGGTGGAATAGCTCATGTGGTGATTAAAAAGGAGTTCTTCTTTTGGCCTGTGGGATATTTCTTGCGCAAGGCGGGATGTATCCCCGTTGATCGCTCGAAGGGGGCGCCCATTGTGCGCCAAATCATTGATGAAATGAATAAAACAGATGGCGTTTTTCATCTCGCCATGACCCCCGAAGGGACTCGACAAAAGACCACCCGATGGAAAGCAGGCTTTCACACCATCGCCCGAGCCACAGGAGCAACTGTTTACTTGGGGTATTTCGATTACGGACGAAAAGAAATTGGTTGGTATGAACCTTTTGAGCTGACCGACGATGCTAAAGAAGATATCAAACGGATGAAAGCGTTTTACCGCACCACAAATATCACTGGAAAATATCCTGACCGATTTACTTTTGAGGATTAGAGTTCTCACCGCCAAAGATAGTAAATATCAAAAGTTGCAAGTTGTAATTATCAGAAATCATTGCTACTTTTACGCTAGTATTTAGATATTATGCGTCATATCTCACTCATCATACTTCTTTTAGTTACTTTATGCTTTAATTTCTCAGCTAAAGCACAGACGCCCTTGAGTATAGATGACCTCAAAGAAAAGCTTTCCAAAGAGGCAATTACAGAAAACTTATTGAAAGAACGCAAGGACATAGTGCTTTCAGATAGCGCAATTAACAACATTAATAAAAAACGTTTACCACGCCTTCTCTATGAAAGCATTGTGGAGCAACAAAATGAGCAGACCGAAAACACGGTGATTCACGATGAACGGCTCGAGCAATACAAAAACCTCGAAATGCTCAAAGGCAAGAAAATTGGCAGCATCCGAGTGCTTCCTCTCCCGGTGTGGGGAATTGATTTTTCAGATACTACGCAAGTGGAAAAAAGTCAATTAGGAGATTTTCTGAATAACCTCCCCTCACACACTCGCGAGCAAACTGTGAAACGAAATGTGTTTATCGAATTGGGCGAAGAACTCGACCCCGAGCGATTGCTCGAAAACGAACGTGTGCTTCGGTCGCTTCCTTTTATCCGAGATGCGCAGATTTTGGCTCAACCGTCGCTCCGCGACACCAATGAGGTGAATTTGGTGGTGATGACCAAAGACGTATTGGCATATGGGATTACGGGAAGTTATAGTTCGCTAAACAAATGGACAGGCACGGTGTATAACCGAAACATGTTTGGACAGGGGCATGAGCTGCGAGGAAGCTGGATTCACAACGCTTCAGAGGAGATTCACGATGGCTATAATTTTCAATATAAGATACATAACTTCACGGGAACCTACTCTAATTTTGGCATTGGCTACACCCGAAATTATCAACAAGAAGGAATGAATGCAACGCTCGACCGCCCTTTTTTGCGGACTGACACCAAATGGGGAGGCTCGGCAAAGTTCTACCGCTATTGGAATAGCAATTCAATCTATGGCTCGCCCTATGACCTCGACGGATTCAAGGTGAATTATGCCACCTTTGATGCTTGGACTGGGTATGCCTTTGAGTTGCCCAGCAATAAAGGCTTAGGTGAAAATCAACTCGTTATTTCTGCTCGCTATCGGCAATATGATTTCTATGACCGCCCCGATCCTGGCGAGGATGGCAACCAGATTTACGCCAATTCAAATATGATTTTGGGGAGTGTGAGCCTTGCAAACCGCTACTATATTCGAGATAACTTGATTCAAGATTTTGGAAACACCGAGGATATGCCGAAGGGCTTTTTTCATGAACTCGTGGTGGGATATGACAACAACGAATTTATCAATCGATGGTATGCTCATGCGTTTTTATCCTCGGGTGATTTGGTGAAATATCGCTCGTCCTACCTCTATCTGTCGGGGGGCATCGGCTCTTTTTTCAACCTACACAAGATGC
Organism: Mangrovibacterium sp.; assembly: GCA_047974225.1. Classification (GTDB taxonomy): domain Bacteria; phylum Bacteroidota; class Bacteroidia; order Bacteroidales; family Prolixibacteraceae; genus JBKEDC01. The sequence continues at coordinate 7,955 of JBKECD010000161.1, read as the reverse complement.
AACAAGGCGAACTACGACTACAACTAAATTACATCAGTAAGCAATTAAAAACATTCAACCGAAGTATGCGCTATTTCATTGATTTGAAGTATCTCAATGGGGTGAATCGTTTTGAGCAAGAATATATCACGCTCAACAATGATTACGGTCTGCGAGGATTCAGCAGCAATGAAGTGCGCGGACAAAAAAAGATAGCGCTGAGAAGCGACGTGCTGCTTTTCCATAAGCGCAAAGTACTTGGTTTCAACACCGCAAGCTTTGCCATGCTCGATGTGGGAATTATTGGCGCAAAAAATAAATTCTTGCTCGGGCAGGATTATTATGCCGGCATTGGCGGAGGGATTCGCATGCGAAACGACAATCTGATTTTCGACACCATCCAAATTCGCCTTATTTGGTATCCCAAATACCCCAGCGACCAATCACCCTTTGACTTCCAATTCAAAGAAGGAAACCCCACCCTCCCCTATGATTTCCAACCCCGAATGCCCGAAACTTTGGAATATCGCTAAAACCTTTTACTTTTTTACCTTTTACCTTTCATAAATCCACACGTCTTCAAATCCTTTTTTCTGACGGAGTTTTGCGACTCGTTTTTTTGCTTCTTTGAAACTCGCGAACCCCTCAATAGCCACCGCATAATATCCACCACGGATGATGCCGAGTTTCTGCACCTCATAGCCTGCCTTTTTCATCTCCTCATAATAATCATTGGCATTTTGCTCACTCCTAAAACTTCCCCCTAGAATGAAATAGCAATGATCAGCATCTTGCAACACTGTTTTTAGCTTCTCATTCTCAATCCATTCGCCACGCTCCATTCTCAACTCAGTGCGTCGGTTGATGCGGTGCATTTCTTCGGTGCAGTCGATGCCATCGCCACAATCATTGAGCAATTGCGACTCTCCCATTCCGCGCGAATCAATGCGTCCTGCTTCCACTCCTTGCGCCACAAGGTAGTTGCGACAAGACACGGCACGCTGCTGCGAAAGCCAGAGATTATAGTCGGCTGAACCGCGCGAGTCAGTGTGCGACGATAGATAGGCGATTATCTCTGGGTTTTCTTGCAAGAGCTTGACAAGCTTATCAAGCTCACACTTAGCTTCAGGCTTGAGCTCAGCACTGTTGTAGTCATAGTTGATATTGCCGAGTTGCACATCGTAATCTTCTAACAGACTAGGCGCTTCGATCTCCTGCTTTTGAGTAAGCCTAAATTGATATAAGTCGTCATCGCCATGATTGCCCCGATTCGATGAAAGCACGCCAAAACGATGGTTGGCTGAAAGAGCAAATGCAAAATCATCGTGCTCCGTGTTGATGGGAGCATTCATCAACACGGCTTGGCTGAAATCTTTTCCCTCGGAAAGTTGCGAGATATAGATATCAAGTCCCCCCTTCCCGCCTTCTCGATTGGAAGTAAAAATCAGCTCATTGGCATTGCTGATAAATGGAAAAACTTCTGAAGCATCTGAATTGATGCTTGCGCCAAGATTTTGAGGAGTACTCCATTCGCCATGAATTAATTCCGAGCGATAAATATCATATCCACCAAATCCTCCCGGCATGTCGCTAGCAAAATAAAGCACATCGCCTGAGTCATTCACCGAAGGGTGAATCAACGAATATTCAGTGCTATTGTGTGGAAATGGAGTAAAAACTCCACTACTCGGATTATACATTTCAATCTTGAGCTGCACTGTGCGCTTCCGAAAAACCTTGCGTTCCACCGTGGCTTCGTCAAAACCCGAACGAGTGATAAAATAAGTGTCTGTGGCAGGGCTGAAGCAAATCGAAGCATCATGATATTCAGATGAAAACTCTTTGACAGCCTTTGGCTCACCAATAAGCTGACCCTTTTCATCAAGCGACACGCATTGCATATCATAGAATGCTCCCTTGCGCCGTTCTCGCCTAGTCTGAGGCTCATCAACCTTAGAAAAAAACAGGGTATCGCCAATGAAACTCCCCGCCATCTCACTTTGCAGAGTATTGTATCGAAAGGGAACAAGCTTCAACGAATCATAAGAAAAATGTGAAGTGGACTGAGCCAATGCAAAGTGTGAAATGCAAAGTGCGAAACCTAAAAATGCGATGTATAATTGTTTCATATGCTTTATTTTTGCGCAGAAGCGTAATGCTAATAATATCTCGGTGATTTAAAGGAGTTCTTTGTTCTGCTAAATTCGTAAGACACCATGAGTTCATGCACGCCCATCGAATTGGAATAAATGCCCTTATTGGAATAGTCAATGGAATAGCCTATGCGGAGTTTTTCATCGACAATGAATTGGATGTTTGCTCCAAATCCTGCATCAAAGCGATACATGCCGCCAAACCAGAAGCATTCTTTCACCAAGAAATTAGCATTAAAATCCATGCTGAGCGGAGCGCCCTTCACCATGCGAATACATGCCGAGGGCTTGAATTTAAACTCATTACTGAGGGGAAGCACATATCCACCCATGAAAGTCCAATGACGCAAATCGGATTGAATATTCCAATCCTTGCTAGCATCGTCCTCCACGGTATGCTCCACGAGCTTGGGAATGGATGCCCCAAAATAATAATTTTCATCATGCAGGAAAAGTCCAAAACCAAAGTTGGGCATGAAGTTCTGCTCAATCACACCTTGAAAAACAGGGTCGCCGATATCCTGCACATTATGAGCGTTCAAATCATTAAAATAGTTTGAAAATCCCGCTTTCAATCCGAGTCGAAGCATTGTGCCATGCGCATTGAGCCGAACCATATAGGAATAGTCTGCAAAGACAGCTAAGCGATTGATATTTCCGAATTTGTCATTCATCACCGAAGCTCCAAATGCCATATTATCGTTGCGCGTCGGAGCTTGAAACGACAGCGTGTTGGTGGTTGGTGCTTTGTCCACCCCCATCCATTGATTGCGTGTGAGCGCCGTCACCCCAAGTGCATCCCATGTGCCAGCATAGGCTGGATTGACCAGCTGAATATTGAACATGTATTGAGTGTAGAGTGGGTCTTGCTGTGCAAAAGCGGAGTTCCAGCCCAAGCCTACAAATCCCAACAAAAGCCAAAGCCCCCTCCAACTCCCCCAAAGGGGAAGGGTTAGAGACTCTGATTTATTTTTTTTCAGTATTGATTTCATACGTGTTTTTTATCTTTATTTACTGACGCAGCCGTTCTGTTTGTTTATCTCTCCCCCGAGGGGGGAGCCAGTAGGGGCAAGTCCCTACCAATTCACAAACACCACCCCTTTCTTCACCTTACCGTCATAACGGAGAATATAGATATAATTGTCGGAAGGCAACAGCCCTAAGCCAACACCCATCCTGCCATTCGAACGTCCATCCCACCAAGCATCTACGCCCCAGCGACTTTCATTGCCGTAGTTTTCTTTCGAATAAACAAGAGCATTCCAACGGCTATAGACTTCAAGCTTTGCATTCGGATATTGGTCAATGCCAGAAATCACAAATCGCTCGTTATATCCATCGCCATTAGGCGAAAAACCATCAGGGATGAAGAGTGTGCTTTCAGGAATTATACTATCTGGTGGCGCAGGGTCTTTCAGCCTGATAATCACCTCGTAGCTATCTCCCAAAAGCAATTCACACAAGGCAGCTTTCGACTCCACCAAAAAGTAATATGAACTTTCATCTTGCGAAGCATCAGGGATGATGACATTGCGCACCAGCTGATTGGTCGATGCATCATACCATCTGCCCGAGCCTATAGGAATAGCCACCTCAATAACACTATTCAGATTGACTGGCACAATGTTGGAACGCTCCATCTCTACCACGACCTCCTTGATCACCTCTTGTGCCTGCACCAACTTGTCGCCAAAAAATAGCAGAAGTAAAAGCATGTATTTTAATCGCTTGTTCATCGTTTTTTGACTCCTACAGTGCTAAATCGTCGGTAATCTTAATGGTGATGACCACCTTGTCGCCTGCACTAATTCCGCAACCATCGCCCGCGGCGGTGAAAGTGAATATATATTCACCTAGCCCTTCATCACGCCCATTAAACACATTCGTGCTATTATTGAAATTTGTTACGTTGCTCGTATTTTCCCAAGTTCCTGCCACATTGCCCAGCGCCAAAACTTGGTCGAGGTCGATGTGGTCGGAGCCGTCATCAGAGATACAATAGCTTTTGGTTTTATCTTTGAAATTAGTCAGCATGTCGGTTACCACCACGAGCAATTGCACCGAGCCTTCGCCACAAGGACCACCATCAAAAACATACTTGTAAGAATAAATGCCCAATCCAAGTGCACTCACATCAGCAGTAGAACCCGAAAGTGCAGTGCCGTCCAAATCACACCAAGTGCCATTTGCAGGAAGACTTTGCATGAACTCTGCCAGGTCGATGCTACTTCCCGACTCGATGTTAGCTTTACAAAGCTGCACCTCCCCATCGAGCGTTTCGTTATTATCGAAGATATTAAGCGTAACATCAGCATATAATCCCGACACGCCACACAAATCCACCGCATTGCTCACCGTGAAACGATAAATATACTCTCCCGAGCGAGCATCACTCATTTCAAATAAGCCATCTACCACATCCACAGGCGAACTCACCGAAACCTCACTCCATGTGCCCACCGAATTAGGAAATCCCACACCGAGCAAATCCATCAAGTCCACCGACATGACAGGAGACATCGTTTTGCAATAGTCTTGCGACACATCTTTAAAACTCGTTGAGAGGTCTTCCGAAATAGCAATGGTGAAGTCTTTAGTTTTAGCATTACCATCGCAATCCTCATAATTATAGGTGTAAACATAGTTACCATGCGATGCTCCTGCCAATGCTACCACTCCTTTAGTGATAGTAGGTGCCCCCGATGCTGCCGACCAAGAGCCGTCTTTAGCTGAAAGCCCAAGCTTTTGATTCAGATTGACCGTTGCTGGCAAGTTGGCAGCGCAATACGATAAGCCCTCAGTGAAATCCACTTGGTCTGCCACACCAATAGCCACCACCGCCAATGAAATATCTGCATAATCCACACAGACATCATCGCCATTACCACTGATATGATAGGAGTAGTTAAACTCGCCCTCAGTGTTAATGTTGATAATTGAAGAAGCCAACGCATCACCCGATTCATCCTTGTAGCTCACCGTGTAGGCATCGAGCACCTCCTGCGAAATCAACGAGCTAAGGTCGAAGTCAAACGGACTGCCCGCACAGAGAATAAGCAAATGACTCACAGCTGTGGGCAAAGGATAAATATTGATAGTTACCACCGCGCGATCGTCGTTATCCAAGCACGGATTGTTCTTGGGGGTGAAAACAAATACATAGGTGCCTGGTCGGCGGTCGATGCCCAAGAATATATTGCTCGGATTGGCATCAATCACCACATTATTGTCGGTCGGAGTAACTTCTGCCCAGCTTCCGCCTCCCGCAGAAAGCCCAAGCCCCACCACATCTTCGAGTTTAATCGGATAGACCGAACCTTCACAAAAATCTTGCGAACCAATAACTCGCGATTGCGACATGGCGCTTATTGTTAGTCCTGCAAAAAGAATAAGAGTTGCTATTTTTTTCAATGTTTTCATGAGTATAAGAATTATATGTTCGTATTAAAATGAATCATCATTGACGGTGATGTTTACTGTGATGGTATTCGGCAAATCGCACGAAGACGAACCTTCAGGAGTGAAGACAATAGTGTATGTTTTCGCACCACCGCCAATAGACGCTGTTTCTGTGAAGATGCCATTATTCAGGGTAAAGCTTGTATCTGTCGATGTGCTTCCGTCCCATATCCCAACAATATCGGCACCAATCACCTGCTTCAGATTGATTGAACTGGGCATGTCTGGGCGACAGAATGAGAGCGAAATATTACTTGAAATATCTAGTTTATTGGTAATGGTTATATATAGCGTACCTGTTCCTGTTTTCGTACACTCTGTCGATATGTAGTCATAGGTGAATTTATAAGTCCCCACGCCTAGTACATACAGTTCGCTGTATGCCACTTCATCACCATTCACAATGTCAGCACCAGTTATACCATTCCAAGTGGCAGCAGTTGGCATATCCATCACATAGTCGGAAAGCTTAAAGTTGCCCGAAGCTGTTTCAAGGTCTAGCGCACACAATTGCACACGACCATCATAGCCATTAGAGCTCACATCGCCCACTGTGAGCGTAAAAGTGGTATTGCCAGTCAATCCGCAGACGTCAGCCACTTCATATACCACATACTTATATGTATAGTCGCCCGCACGAGCCGAAGCCACTTCAAAAAGTCCGTCTGCGACATCAATCTCAATGGCTTGACTAGTGGGTTTAGCCACTTCCACCCATTTGCCTGCTGAAATTGGCAGCGCCAAGCCTAAACCATCTAAGGCTAAGTTATAGATGCGATTCGGATTCTCTGTTTTACAAATAGCATCCGCAGAAGAACTAGGCAGTGTCAAGCCCGAAGCTGAGATAATGATGGTCAAATCAACATTACCCTCAGCATAGCAAGTAGAGGATTCCCATACATAGGTGAATACATAAGATCCCGACAGAGTGTTGAAAGTAGCCTCACCATCTACCACCGAAGCATCGCCTGATTTCACCGTCCAAGTACCACTGTCGGCTGAAATGCCCGACAGATTCGCTAGATTAACTGCATCAGGAACTGACGATTGACAATAAGTTACAACACTATTTGTCAGCTCTGGTTCACTGCCATCCCGTTTCACCTCGATGGTGATAGTGGCATTGTCATTGCACCCATTGGTGTTTCCCGCATTATAAAGCACTTCAATCGTTCCCTCATAATTGCCCATAGCGAGGGTGTTGTCTATAATCTCTCCTGCGGAAGTAGCGATAAAACTAGGATTCTCCAATCCTGGCGAAACAACCTTCATCAAGTCAAGTGTAGGTGTTTCATTTGGACACGAATACACCACATGGTAGAGATCCTTTGCCGTTTCGAGTATAACAACTGTGGCTTTCACTGTCGTGCCAGCTTCCATACACTCATTGTTAATGGCAGTATAGATGAACTCATAGACGCCCGCAGGCTTTCCTGCTAGCACCACGATGTTATCCACATCAGATGCCAACACTTCGCTATTATTGTCAGGGTTTACTTGATCCCATTGTCCATCAGCACGAGTGAGGACTTGCCCGATCACATCGAGTCCTAAATCCACTGTGCCAAAAGCATTCGTGTCGCAGATGTATTTCGGATTGCTTTGAGCACTTGCACCAAGTGCGATTCCAAGAAAAAGGAGACAGCTAATAATCAACTTCATTTTCACAATATATTTACATGTACATGCAAATATACTCAATTCTTAGCTGTTTTGTTTAACTCAAATACCACTTTAGTTGACTCCATATGTGTTTCTTGATATATATCAAGCGTATCAGCCGTTTTCTTCCTCCCAGTCTTACAATGAATAGAGGATACGCAGCCAATAAACAACAAAGCAATAAACGCCACAGGCAATAAACAGCGAAGCAATAAACAGCAAAGCGATAAACGCCGAAGGCTATAAACAGCGAAGCAATAAACAGCACCGCAATAAACACAAAAAAGCCCCTGCTAATATTTCTATCAACAAGGGCTTCACTAAATGGGCGACTACCTACTCTCCCACATTTCTGCAGTACCATCGGCGCTAACGGGCTTAACTTCTCTGTTCGGAATGGGAAGAGGTGGAACCCCGCCGCTATAATCACCTAATGCTTTTCTGGAGTTATGAGTTATGAGTTATGAGTTATGAGTTATGAGTTATGAGTTGCAAATCTGCACTATACACTCTTCACTCCTCCCTCTTCACTAACTTCCAACACTTAAATATCATAACATATCGGGAAAATCAAAGTATAATTATCTCTTTCGTACAGACGAGGCATGCCTCGTCTCTACTCAACCTTAAAAAATAGTCGAAAGTCTTCTGGTAATTAGTACTGCTCGGCTTAATGTGTCGCCACAAATACACCTACAGCCT
>JBKECD010000117.1:0-3376 GCA_047974225.1 Mangrovibacterium sp. | reverse complement strand
GCTTGCTCCATGACTCCTATGTTGTTTCAGAAACAGCACCCTATGGTCCGGTTGGCACATTTAATGGTTTCCAACTAGATGCTCCCCTACAAAATCGCATTGACTATATCTTTGTGAGCGATGATGTCATGGTGAAGAAATACGCCACGCTCACGGATAACAGATTCCAACGTTATCCCTCCGATCACCTGCCTGTGGTGGTACAGGTTGAAATAAAGTAGCTTTTTGAATATCATTCTTCAAATCCTCAGTTTGCTCGCAAGTACAGGGATTTTCATTATTTAATCGTTTTGTAATCGAACACCTCAAAATGATTTCTCACCTTTGTATATTGTAAAAGTAAACAGACGTGGTATGCCTCGTCTCTACACATCAGACATGAAACACACTTTATTTACACTTGTCGTTGCTACATTATTATCGGTGCAATGCTACTCGGTTCAACAGCAATATAATCTATCAGCCACTCCCGACCGAATAATGCTTAGTATTTCGGGTAATCCTGCTACATCGCGAGCTGTTAGCTGGCGTACTGTTTTCGATGATACAGCAAGCGTAGCTCAAATTGCACTTGCTAGTCCTAGTCCAGAGTTCGGAAAAATGCAAACCACCGTACTAGGCACACATGCAGCTTGGGAATCGGGCAGCGATGCAGCCATGGGGCATCAGGTGGTTTTTGAAAACCTTCAACCTGAAACGACCTATGCCTATCGGGTGGGCGATGGTGAGAATTGGAGCGAGTGGTTTCAGTTTAAGACGGCTTCGACAGAAGTCAAGCCTTTTTCGTTTCTCTATTTTGGCGATGTGCAAAATGGTATTAAGTCGCAAACTTCGCGTGTGATTCGTCAGGCATATAGTCATTTTCCAAGTTCGGCTTTCATGCTCTTTGTGGGTGATATTGTGAGTGAAAGTCAGGAGCAAATGTGGGCGGAGTTCTTCTATGCTGGGGGGTGGATTTATGGCATGATGCCTAGTGTGCCCACGCCCGGCAATCATGAGTATGATAAGTGTGATGATGGCTCTCGGAGTTTCTCTAAACATTGGAATCAGATTTACCGCTTGCCACACAATGCGCCAACTTCGGAATACATGAATCGATGTTACTACATGGATTATCAAGGCGTGCGTTTTGTTTCGTTTGACTCGCCAGCGCATGGGTTCGACACGCAAAATAGTGAAATGCTGTTGAGTTGGCTCGATAGCGTATTGGCTGAAAACCCTTGCAAATGGACGGTGGTGTTCACCCACTATCCTGTTTATTCTTGTTCGCAAGGTCGCACAGGTACAGCCTATCGCGATGTGCTAAAACCAATCTTAGAAGCGCATGGTGTGGATTTGGTGCTTCAAGGACACGACCATACGTATTGTCGTGGTCAGCAATTGGCGAATGTTAGCGGAGCGAATCAGAATAGCCCGATGTATGTGGTGAGCGTTGCGGGGTCGAAGATGTCTGGCTTGAACACCGATGTGTGGAGCGATCGAGTAGGGTCGGACACGCAGCTTTATCAGCACATTTCCATTTCGGGTGATAGCTTGCACTATCAATCCTTTCAGCCAGATGCTTCGCTCTATGATGCTTTTACGATTGTGAAAGATGCGAAAGGGAAAAATCATATCCGCATCGACGATGAGGTGTTGGAGATTCCGCAGCGGACACAGATTCCCGAGCGTGGAATGGAAAACTATTCCGAAGAAGATTTGAAAGTTTACCAAGAGATGTTTGGAAAATAGATATAAGAAGAGGTTTAGGGGACTTCTAAAAATTAGCTGTTAGGTCATTTTGATTTTATGAGAGATAGATTTTGGGCTAATTTCGCCAAATCATAGCGAGCTATGGTTTAAGAGATTAGTGCAAAAGATACTCTCAGAAAACAAAATGAACAACAGCTGTATTTAGCAGCCTCCCCAATTTAAAACTAATTTTTAGAAGTTCCCTTTAGTTCCAAAGCGGTTCATTATACCACGTCTTTGGAAATCCCATTGCGGCAACATCGACAATTGGGTATTCTGCTAAAAGAGTTTTCAGCTTTTGCTTGACATCGCTGTCGGGATGAATCGCATCTGTTAAGTAAACTAAGCAACATAGTTGAGCATAGAGCTTTTCGTGTGGAATTGTTTTATCTTGAATCCATGGATTTTGTAACTTTTTAGGCAGTTGTGGTTTCCATGGATATTTTCGATTCCATATGCGAGCATGGTGTGCTATGCAGTTGCGCAGTACAGCAAGACTTTTTATCCAGCTTTCGAGGTATAGATGTTGCGGCAATCCCAGTTCTCTTGCAATCTGTTTTTTTAGTTTGTTATCCGATAAGTTGCAGTACAGCTTAGCGAGTGTTCCAAAAGATGACACTTCCAAGGTTTTCCATGCTGGCGGATATGGTGGGTTATCATACTTTTCGAAGTGCTCAACTAAGAAATCTTCTTTAGAGCGTTTTAATTCCTCCTTGATATTGGCGAGGCATTTCGAGAAAATAGCAGTGTTGGAAAATAGGGATTTATCAGCAAACCAAAATGCACCATGATTAGGTGATACTATTTGGATAATCTTAGTGCGAAGGGCAATCTCAATACTTTGTATGGCTGAAAAGATGAGATTGCGTAATTCTTTGTCAAAGTTATACAAGATTACTACGTTCTCAAACTTGCTGTTGGGTTTGAATACATGGTTTACCTTATCGCATTCCAATGGCTTCCAGTAATTCGCTAAACGAAAGTAGCTGATAATTTTTAAGTATGCGATTGCTGACTGTTCATCATCAAACAGAAGTCCCCGACTTTTCAGCGTTGCCATTTGGTCAGCAACACTGATGGGTTGCTTCGTATATGTTGCCATAGGTGTATAAAAAAAGTTCCGCCCTGGTACGCATTGTGAAGAGGCGTGGCGGAAATTGTTAGTGCAAATATACGATTGTCCTATCTGTATTCCAAATATTTGAGTTTTTTTTCTTGCACAAAGTTATCTCCCCAACACCGCCCGTATTGCATTTTCAGCTTCGAGCGTTACTTCTTCGCCTGTTTTGCCTGCTGTGTCAATCGGAGTGAGGGCGGTGTAGGTCATGCGCACGCCCCAAGGGAATGGGTAGAATCCATTTTTTCCGAACTCATAATGTCCTTGGATTGCCACTGGCACCACAAGGGCTGAGGGAATGTATTTCATCAGCGTGGTTACGCCCGATGATTGGAAAGTGCGCATCTTGCCGTTTTTGGTGCGTGTGCCCTCGGGGAAGATGCTCACGGCGGCATTTTCTTTTTCTACGAGCTTGCCTAAGCGAGCAATCTCGGTAATCGACTGACGAGCATTCTTGCGGTCAATCAATGCCGAACCACCCACTTTGAGGTTGTATGACACGCTCGGAATGCCTTTTTCTAAGGACTT
>JBKECD010000105.1:0-33749 GCA_047974225.1 Mangrovibacterium sp. | reverse complement strand
GGCTTCGTCCAGACTCAGCGTATAGCTTTCGCCTGCGCCGTTGCTCGCACCATTATCCTGCGCAAATAGTTGCACGCACGAGAGTAATAATGCCGAGCAGAGTAGTGTTCTCATTCTCATTTCTATTAATTAATTTATATATTTTCTAATTGTTGTGGCTGTGCCGTTGGCGCTTTAGCTTCGCTGCTTTACTTCGTGCTGTGGCTGTGCCGTTGGCGCTTTAGCTTCGCTGCTTTACTTCGTGCTTTGGCTGCGCCGCTTTACTTCGTGCTTTGGCTGCGCCGCTAGGCAATGCGCTGAAAGCAATGCGCCAAAGGCAAAGCGCTGAAAGCAATGCGCTGAAAGCAATGCGCCAAAGGCAAAGCCTATTTCATGAACTCACAATTCGGTGCGTTCTTCTTCATTTGATTTTCTAATTCCGCAATTCCTTTTGGGGTGCAGATGCCTCGGAAGTGATATTTAAACACCTCACTGTGCACCGTCTTTTTTGCTTCTAACTCTGGAAAAGCATCGCTCGAAGGACCAAGCAGATATTTATGAAAGGAAAGCAAGATTTTCGACACAATCTCATCGTCTATATCTTCATAATAAAAGCCTTCGGCTTTGCCATGCTTGATGTTTGCCAAGAAAGCCTCTTCCAAAATTTCATCTTTCTCCACAATGGCAGTGCGATTGACATTGGGGTGATACTTCTGCATATCACGCACAAAAGCCGCCTGAATATCTCCGTAAGAATCGTTCATGCTTCTTCCCATCACAAAGAATTGTTCAATGGCTGAATACGAGGTGTCGTGAAACACCTGCAATGACTGCTTGAAGCTATCACGCATATCGTCGATGACTGTCATCACCAAACTATTCTTATCCTTCACCAACTGATACAAAGTTTTCTTCGATATCCCCAGCTCCCTAGAGATATCGTCCATGCTCACACTCTTCACGCCATATTGAGCGAAAAGTTCGAAAGCTTTCTGTGTTACTTCTGCAATTCGTTTTTCCATGGCACAAATATAAAACGAAAAAACTTAGAAAACTACATACATGCGTAAAGTTTCCTAAGTTTTCAATTATTTAATGTTTGCTTTACGGCGCGGTGGCTTTGGCGTTGGCGCAGTGGCTTTGCCGCTTTGCCGTTGGCGCTTTGCCATTGGCGCTTTGCCGTTGCCGCTTTGCCTTTGGCGCTTTGGCGTTGCCGCTTTGCCGTTGGCGCTTTGCCGTTGGCGCTGAAAGCAAAGCAGCGAAGCTAAAGCAGCGAAGCTAAAGCGAAGCTAAAGCGAAGCTAAAGCTTATAATAAGTCCCCCTCCCCTGTCCTTCTCTGACAATAATTCCTTTCTCCACTAAGGCATTTAGAATCTCTTTGACTTTTGTTTCTCCAACACCGAGCAATTCCACAGCGTCTTTTCTCGAAATCACTCCCTTGTCCAAGAGATACTGTACAATTTCTTTTTCCGCCTGACTTAATCGGTCGTAATCGGTCGTAATCGGTCGTAATCGGTCGTAATCGGTCGCTTGCTGACGCACAATCTCCACATCAAAGAAATCATTTTGCTCTGAAATCTTGGGCGTTGGAATCCCTTGCGCCTCACATGCAGAGATAATTCGCCCAATGCCTGTTCCCCATTGCTCAATCAAGCCCAATTCTTTGAAAACATTCGACACCACCCTATTTCTCGCCTCACTTCTGCCACTGAAAACATCCTCCATGGTGATATTATTAGGCAGAGAACCCGGAGAAACAATGTTCAAAATATCATCATATATTCCCAACTTAATATCTCGCCCTTGATTGGTGTAATCACGATGAATAATTGCATTTATTAAAGCTTCACGAATGGCTGGAACAGGTATCTCATAGGTATCAGTCCGATATAAACCCAATATCTCGCCCTTAAGGTTGATGTGATTTAATGCAAAGCTCTGAGTTTGCTCCAAGATGGAGAACACATCTCCACTATATTCTTTTTTGTCGGTGAATATCTCCATGGTCTTCCCTTTAAATCGAGCACACTTCACCGTGCAATGCGGAAACTTACCAAGAATAATCATCAAGCCATTAGTGGGGTAAATCTTGCCTGCCTCTATCTTGATAAGCTTGAGGTTTTGAAGTTTTTCCTCATCCAATGTCTTCCCTACTTCATCAAACTTCTTCGCCAAAACACTCCAATCCAAATCCGACAAAAGCGCATCATAGCATATTTCTTCATCATAGCTAATATTTCGCTTCTGACGCTCCAGCTCTTGGATATAGTCCATGCTTGCCTGCCGATTGGTCGCTCCCAATCGAAAATATGTCCCCTCGTCTCGCCCCTTCGCTTTATAATAGTATGGCTTTTGATTTCCTCTCACCACTTCCACCACAAGTACAATCTTACCATCAATATTGACATTATATATTTCTGGACTAATATATGGTGCGCAATTGTCATACACAATTGACGCCACCGTATCTTGCATCTCAAAAACCGCATTATCATCTACCCCCACAACTGTTCCTTTATCATCGACCCCAATTAAAAGCTTCCCCCCTGCCGTATTCGAGAAGGCAATAATTGTCTTGATAATTTTCATCTTATCCGACAAAGTCTCTTTAAACTCCAGAATCTTACTCTCACCTTTCTTTATTTCATCTATCAGTGCCATGCTTGCCATATTTTTGCTCAAAAATAATACTTTTTGTTGAATCAGGCTAAAGCTTCAAAATTGCCTCCGCACATCGTTCGCCATCAACAGCCGAGGACACAATGCCGCCGGCATAGCCAGCACCCTCACCACAAGGATAAAGCCCTGCAATCTGAATGTGCTGCAAACTCTCGGCATCGCGCGGAATGCGCACAGGCGAAGAGGTGCGACTTTCCACCGCTGCCACAATGCCTTCTGCGGTGTTGAATCCTTGTGATTTCTTATCAATCTGCACAATCCCTTGGCGCAAACGATTGGCAATATTCTGCGGCAAAGTCTCATGCAGCCCCACCGACACCAAACCGGGGCGATAGGAAGTTTCGGGGAAACTTGCTGAACTCTTCCCACACACAAAATCAGCAATCCGCTGCGCTGGCGCATTCTGCGTGCCACCATTGAGCGAAAAGCAAAGCTTTTCGATTTCTTGCTGAAAGGTCAATCCTGCAAATGCACCATACTTATTATATGGTGTCAAATCTTCGGGCTGAATCTCCACCACCAAACCCGAATTGGCAAAAGGAGAATTGCGATGCGAAGGCGACATGCCATTGACCACCATCTCACCGCCTGCAGTGGAAGCTGGCACAATGAATCCGCCCGGACACATGCAAAAGGAATACACCCCTCGCCCATCGACTTGCTCGGTGAAGGCGTAATTTGCCGCTGGCAAATATTCGCCACGCTCTTCTCTTTTATATTGTATGCGGTCAATCAATGCCTGCGGATGCTCAATGCGCACGCCCATGGCAAAGGACTTGGCTTCAAGCTCAATTTCATTCTTGCGGAGCATCTCATAGACATCACGTGCCGAATGCCCCGTGGCGAGAATCACCGCACGAGCTTTTAAACGCTCGCCATTGGCGAGCTTCACGCCCACACAAGTCTTGCCATCTAATAGCAAATCTTCCACTCGACTATTAAAATGCACTTCCCCACCCGATGCAATGATTTGCTTGCGGATGTTTTCAATCACCCGAGGCAATTTGTCAGTTCCCACATGCGGATGGGCATCAATCAGAATGTCAGGGTTTGCACCGAATTGCACCAACACTTCGAGAATCTTTTGCGCATTGCCCCGCTTCTTCGAGCGTGTGAAAAGCTTGCCATCGGAATAAGTGCCAGCACCGCCCTCGCCAAAGCCATAGTTGGAATCGGGGTTTACGGTGTGGGTGCGGTAAATCTGCGCCACATCTTTTTTGCGCTCACGCACATCCTTACCTCGTTCGAGGATAATCGGACGAAGTCCGATTTCGATTAGTCGCAAAGCAGCAAACAGTCCTGCCGGACCACTGCCCACCACAATCACTTCGGGAGCTGAACTCACATCAGGATAATCATAAGTGGTCGTTTCATTTGTGGGCTCTTCGCCCACAAAGACACGCACCGCCAAGTTGATTTTGATGTTACGTTGCCGAGCGTCAATCGAGCGGCGCCGCTCGATGATGCGGGTGATTTCACCCACTTGCACATGGAGTTTCTTCGCCACCGTGGCTATATAAAAAGAAGAAGCCGACGCCTCTTGAGGGGTCAGCGACAAATTTAAATCTGTAATCATGAAAACAAATGAAATTTACTCGAAATGGAAGCTCAGCGTAAAAATATTCGACGCAATAGAGCTGATTGACTCGGAATAATATCGTCGTTGGTCTTTCGAGGGTGAGTCAATAAGATTTTGCAAGCCCAAGCTGAATTTGAGTTCCGTAGAAAATTTAAAGTAGGGCAAATAGGAATCTAGTCCCACACCAAACTCCACATAGAAGCTTCCTCCTTTGAGGTTAATCAAATCCTCTTCACCTGTGCGCGACACATCTTGGCGATATGCCATCCCCCCAATAATGTAGGGCTTTTGGTTGTTTAATCGGCTCGACTTATATTTTAGCAAAATGGGAAACTCCAAATAAGTGGAATGCATCGGAATATACAATTGGTCTTCCTGACCTGTATATATATTGTATATCGGCATTCGTTCGACAGGCATTGTCGAGTTTCCTCGAAACGTGTAAACCAATTGGCGTTCGCCAAAAGAAAGACCGGGCAAAAAGCGAAGATTGAAATAATCGCCCAAGCGATAGTCGGCGATAATTGCCACCGTGAAACCTGCTTGCACAGTCTGCAAGTCGGCACGAAGCTGACTGCTGCTCATCACATCATAAGGCGTGTCTGATGCCCAACGTGAGTCGTAAGTAAAATCAGGATTATCTCCCATCGCGTCATAGAAATGCAGACGATAATCAACGGTGTTTACACCTAGAGAGAATCCCCAATGGAACTTTTTATTATCATAAGTCGATAAATTAAGCACGTGCTTCCGTTGCGCATTGGCATATGCACAAGATAAAAACAATACGATAAAGATGAGTATCTTTTTCAATGAGAATCTTATTAATAAGCGTGTCGCAATATTGCTCACCACTATAATCAACTAAAATATCGCCCAAATATAATATAATCTTACTTTCTACCTAAATAAATAGTTGCAATTCCCATTGTCAATCGCCATTGTTTAACATCTCGGAAGCCTATTTGGGTCAAAATAGACATAAATTCCTTGTCGTCGGGAAAATTCATCACCGATTTTGGCAGGTAAGCATAGGCGGAAGAATCGCGTGAAATCATTTTTCCGAAGAACGGAAGAATCTGGAAAAAGTAGAAGAAATAAAGCTGCTTGAAAGGGAAAAATTTAGGCTTGGAAAACTCCAGAATCACCGCCACACCCTCTTTTTTGAGCACCCGATGAAATTCTTGCAGCCCTTGCTCTAAGTGTTCAAAATTGCGCACTCCAAAAGCACAAGTAATCGCATCAAAACTCTCCTTTTCAAAAGGCATCTGCTCGGAATCACCTTTTTGAAAGCTAATAATATCTTGCAGCCCAAGCCTTGCCACCTTTTCAACGCCCACATTCAGCATCTGCTCCGAGAGGTCGAAGCCCACTATTTTTTGCGGTTTTAGCTTCTGGGCTGCGATGGCGAAATCGCCAGTGCCACTTGCCACATCGAGGATGCTTTGAGGATTAAACTGGCGTAAAATCCGAATGGCTTTCTTGCGCCAAAGCTTGTCGATGCCAAAACTCAAGGAGTGATTTAAGAAATCATATTTAGGCGCAATGTGGTCGAACATTTCTTCCACTTGCGCCTTTTTATCTTTATTCGAGTCCTGATAAGGAGTAAGCCCTCTCCCAAGCTCCCCCGAGGGGGAGGAGTTAGAGGTATTTGTATTACTTTTCATTTACTACATATTTGTGGTTCTACCCTTTGGGGGAACTGGAGGGGGCTGTGTTGCTTATAAACCCAAATGATTCATCATCAATTCTGATTTCTCCTTTGGTGGTGTGTCCGAGGGTGAAAAATGGAATGTCAGTAGTTTGCATATAATCCACAAAATCCACCACTTTATCATCCACCACGCCCACAATTAATCGCCCCATTGATTCGCCAAAGAGGAACGCATCGGTTCTGATTTCAGCATCGGTGGTGATGTCAAACCCAAGCTGAGCTGGCAACGCCGCACGAAGCAAGGAGAAATAGACCCCACCCCGCCCCACGGGAGTGGCTGAGGTGATTAAATCTTGTCCGATTAAATCGGGCATGATGTGATGAATTTGCACCTCCATATCGAGGTCGAAAATCGGAAAATTTTCATTCTTCACCCGATGATAATAATGCAAATACTCCGAGGCATTAACATCATTATATGATTCACCAATCACAAATAGATTACTTCCCTTATGCTTAAATTTATGCGTGAGCAACCTGCTGGTGCTTTCCACCTTTCCCACAGCTGTAACAATCAATGTTGGCGTGCTCGATTCCTCGAGATGATCGACACGAATTTTTCTATCCGCCACTTTCACCCCAAAACGCTCGGCACAATTATCAATTCCCTTTTTCACTCCAGCGGCAATCTGCTTGCCTTCCTCGGTCGCCACATCAACCTGATAGAGGAATGCCGTCAAGGCTTTGGGCTTAGCACCAAAACACACCATGCGCCGAAAAGCACGACTGATGAGAATTTCCACCGAAAGCTGAGGGTCATCAGCCAAACTACGATGATAGGCGTGGGTGGTCATCGAAACCATATCACCATTGTCATTTTGATATAAGCCGAAACCTGCCGTTTCGTCATTCTCATTAGAACTGAAATCATTGAAATAGTTCTCCAACGACAAGTTCGGATTGTTCATCAGCTTAATAATGACATCTTTTATGCTATGAGGCTCAGCGATATTGTTAATCTCAAACACCTCTTTCATTTGTTCTTTATTATCCATAGCTCTTTATTTTGGTTGATTAGTTATCCCTATCGACTAACAAATATAGTAAAGTCCTTTAGCATTCCAATGACTTTGTTTATTTTTTTAGTGCGAAGCACGAAGTTTCACCCCTATGAGGCTGCCCCTCTTCCCTCTTCCCTCTTCCCTCTTCCCTCTTCCCTCTTCCCTCTCACTCGCACATTGCCAGCATGTCGTGGCTCGGGTTGATGCACAACACGGGCATTCCCTCGGCTTGGCGAATAACCTTTGTTTCGGGCAGCCCAAGCAATTGGTCAATCAAATTGACATTCTGACTAGCTGGAATAATCAATAAATCATTTTTTTGCGCCTTTGCTCGAAGCAAAGCTTCTGCGGGCAGGTTGAAACTTGATTTAGTTGCTTTGGTCTGCTTGAAAGAAAGTTCAAAGCCTTTCATTATTCGCTCAAAAGAGCTGATATTTTGCTCCAGTTTCTTATGATTGGATTCATTTTTCTCATTGGCGGCGAGCAGCTCAATATTCGATTGATTGAAACGTGCAAAATAAGTGCCCCACAGCGAGCTCGACTTGCTCACTCGCCGATAGTCCATCGGCACGAGTAATTCCTTATAGGCAAATTGCTTTACTTCACTCTTACCCACAAATAAAAACGGGATGCGACTCTCCTGCAACACCTTCACCTTTTGTTTTAATTCGGTGTTGGCACACACCATCAGAATAGCATCAAATCCATCCACTACACGCCTAATCGTGTCCTTGAAACTTCCTTTCAGACATAAGCTCGCCATCGGAATATGTGGCGCATTGGGCTGCACTCGCTTGATTAATGCCGACAGGCGTAATTGAGCATTCACTTTTCCATCTACCGCCTTCCTATCCACAGGGTGAAACAAACATAATTGCAGATTAAATATCTCACTCATCCGAATACCATGGGCTATCGCCTGATAATCCGATTCCGAGAAATCGCAATACACCATCACCTTTTGCTCCGATTTTCTTTTTGCACTCATATTCTTTCGTTTACCCTTTTCTCTCCTCCGACACTCCTCTCAGGAATATTCGGCATCCCTCCACCCTTTATTTGTTTTCGCAAAAATACGATTTAATTGCGAATTAGCAATTGCGAGTCGAATGAGACTTGACGTTGGAGGCTTGGGAGTTCCTATCATTCCTTATGAAGGCTTTGACCGAGTCCGACCATAGCTTTCCACTTTGCTGGATTTAACATGTCGAAATAGTATTTCACCTTCCTATCGGTTGGATTTAACATGTCAAAATAGTATTTCACTTTCCAGCTCGCTAGATTTAACATGTCAAAATAGTATTCCGCTTTCCTACTCACAGGATTTGACATGTCAAAATAGTATTTTCCTTTCCACTCCGTTGGATAGGTAGATATATATTATACACAATGCAATCTCACGGAAGCGAAAGATAGACTCACCCGAAAATCGAGTCTTCATGCGAAAAAGAAACACTGTCCCGAAATTTTCCCAAGCCTTCCAACAGAGCAGAAGACCTGACTTTCGTCTGATTTTTTAGAAGTCCCCTTAATATTGAGCTTATACTTTAAAAGTTTTCAATTATCTTTGGACTTTCAATAAAAAAACATGCTAAAACGTATTCTTTTCATCCCCCTGTTTTGGTTCAGCCTCAATGCGTGTGCTCAAAACACCAATGAGGAACTATTCATTCAACTCGCCAAAGACCTCAATG
Source organism: Mangrovibacterium sp. (assembly GCA_047974225.1). Lineage (GTDB taxonomy): Bacteria > Bacteroidota > Bacteroidia > Bacteroidales > Prolixibacteraceae > JBKEDC01. The sequence goes on along the minus strand of JBKECD010000105.1, from coordinate 25,102 downwards.
GGCTTCAAGATATTTCAGAGCGCACCATCGCCCTAGCCCAGCGTTTCCTGGGCACTCCCTATGTGGCTAGCACTTTGGAAGGCAATGCCCAAGAACAATTGGTGGTGAACCTCTCGGAAGTGGACTGCACCACTTTTGTCGAGCAGGTGCTGGCGATAGCTTTCAGCCATAATTATCAGGATTTCAAAGAAAAACTTCAGCAAATCAGATACCGCCAAGGAGAAATCACCGACTACACTTCACGGCTGCACTATTTCAGCGATTGGATTTATGAAAACAAACAGGCAGGGCGGATTCGAGATATCGACACGAGCTTTCAGCAATGCTATTTCAAGGAAATCAATTTTATGAGTTCACATGCTAGTAGCTATCCTGCGCTGACAAACAACACGGCACTTATCAGCAAGATGAAAAAAATCGAAACCGAAATCTCGGCACGCCCACAATATTTTATCCCCAAGTCGGAAATCGAAGCCCACGAATATGCCTTTAAGAATGGCGACATCGTGGCTATCACCACCAATATTGCTGGACTAGATGTGGTGCACACCGGATTTATTATCTTTAAAAACGAAAGAGCACATCTGCTCCATGCCTCCTCTGAAAAAAAGATGGTCGTAATTTCCGAAGAACCGCTTGCAGATTATCTCGCTCGATTCAAAAGTAGAACAGGGATTATTTTAGTGCGGAAAAGTGCGGAGTGCGGAGTGCGGAGTGCGGAGTGCGGAGTGGCTGCGCAACTAACAACTAACAACTAACAACTAACAACTAACAACTAACAACTAGTAATATGAACACATATGATAACCTTAGCCGCGAGGAGCTGATTAATCATCTTCAGCAACTCCAACACGCCTTTGATTCCATCATTGAGGATAGTGCACTGGCAACTTGCACTGTTGATTTAGATGACAACTACCGATTCTTGCAAGTAAACCCTATTTTTACGGATCGCTCGCAATATACAAAGCAGGATTACATTGGGAAAACACCAATGGAATTAGATTATGAGATTGACCCAGAAATCTATCGGACGTTCGAACGAGTGAAAGACCCCGCAATCAGCCACCTTGTAACAAGCATCACCTATAAACGAAAAGATGGCACAGAAACGCAAACGATTCTTTCGGTGCAGCAGGTGCAAGATGCCACGCAAAACATTGCAGTGTGCTTGCTTATTGATTTAAACGACATTGACAAGTTTCAAAATGATTTGAAAGTCAAAGATGCCATGCTGCAAAACATCATGGACAGCATGGAGGATACTTATGTGGAAACCGATGAGAACTTCTGCATCACCTTCGCCAATAAAGCGGTGCTGAGAATCTATGATGTGGAATCTGTACAATATTTTATCGGCAATAGCATTCTCCCCCAATTTGTCAATCCTGAAGATGCAGACAAACTCATTGCCGACCTGCACGCCACACAAAAGATTGACAGCAAAAGATTAGCATTCACTCGTCTGACCGGTGAACAAGGCTGGATGACGGTGCGCGGCAATGGGGTCTTTGAAGATGGCATATTGAAAGGCACTCGCGTCATTATTCGTGATGTCAGTGCAGAGGTCGCGCAGGAAGAAAAGCTGAACGAAAACAACGAAAAGCTGCAAGGCATCTTGGCAAGCCTCACCGATGCTTATGTTCAGAGCGATGAAAACGGACTCATCACTTATTGCAACCCGACTTTCTATGAAATCTTTGGCTATTCCCCAGAGGAAACCATCGGCAAGCATATTTCTATGACCTATGGCAATCCGGCAGAACGAGAACGCTTGCTAAAAAACAATACGGAGGGCGATGACATTCATGATTTCACCACACTAGGAAGAAGAAAAGATGGCAGCACTTTTTGGCTTTCAGTGAACGGAAAATGCCTACGCGATAAATTTGGAAAAATCATTCAGCGTCAAGTGTTGGTGCGCGACATCACCGAGCGAGTGGAAGAAGAAATAAAACTTCAGGAAAGCAATCAGAAGCTCAACAGTATTCTTTCCAACCTTTCCGATGCTTATTGCAGCGCCGATGCCCAAGGGCGAATCACCTATGTGAACCAAGAAGGCTTGCGCCAAACACAATATACCGAAAAAGAACTGTTGGGCGAATCAATTCTGAAACTCTACGCCTCGGATTCCGAGCGAAAACGACTCTATGATAGTTTTGATGAAGACGGTAAAGTGTCGGATTTCATCACCCAAGCGGTGCGCAAAGATGGTTCACACTATTGGGTTTCCATCAATGGACAACAACATTTTGATGACAATGGGGAATTTCTCGGCTGCCAGATGCTCATCAGAGATGTGAGCGAGCGAATGAAGCGCGAAGAAGAACTTCGCCAAAGCAATGAGCAGCTCAACGCTATTCTCAACAACCTTTCTGATGCTTATGTGCAAACAGATAAAGAAGGATTAATCACCTATGTGAACCCTACCTTTATAAGCCTTTTCGGCTATGAATCAAGCGCCGAAGTAGTGGGGCGGCATGTCGGAATTGTATATGGCGATTTGGAAGAGCGTGAAAGACTGCTGGAAGAGAAACGAAACTATGAGGATATCAGCGATTACACCACCACGGGGCGAAAAAAAGATGGTACAATCTTTTGGATTTCGGTGAATGGGCGATTTATCAAAGATCAAAATGGCTTGGTGGTGCAGCGTGAAGTGCTTGTGCGAGATATCTCTGAGCGAATGAGGCTTGAACAAAAAGAGAAAGAAGATCATATCTTTCTCAATGACATCTTCGAATCCTTCAACGATGGGTTCTTCCAAACCAACTCGGAGGGAGAAATTGATTTCACCAACGATAAACTAGCCAAAATGCTGGGCTATGGACACAAAGACGAACTTCTCGGCTTGCCTATCATTAATTTCTATTTCGACAAAAATATGCGCAAGCGCATCCTTGCCTCTGCCTCAAATAATAAATATATCGACGATAGCATCATCCAAATTCAACGCAAAAACGGCAGTGTCTTCTGGGGCTCGCTGAGCGGTCGAGTGCTGAAAGACAATAATGGCAGCACCATCTATACTCGGGCTTCGGTGCGCGACATCACCGAGCGCATGGAGCAAAGCAAGGCTGTTGAAAATGCTAAAATGGAGCTTGAAAAAAGTCAGCTTCGTTTCCAAAAACTATGCGAACAATCGTCGGAAGGAATTGTGCTGATGGATGAAAACGGCAAGTATGAATACTTCAACCGTGCTTTCTGCGAACTGCACGACATGACCGAAGAGGAAATGTGGCTCAGCCAAGAAGTCAGAGAAATCAACCCTGTTGGCGAAGCTAGTAGCCAAATTGATTTGGTGCTTCGCTCCAAGCAAGCGCAGCACTTCAACCGCATGCCATTCTTGCAGAAAGATGGCAGCTTGAAATATGCCAACATCCATGGCAGCTACCTGCAATTTCCCCACGAAACCCTGCTGCTGTTCACCTTCACCGACATCACCTCGGAGGTGCAAAAGCAAGTGGAACTGATGGAAGCTAAAGAGGATTTGCAAATGAGTCAGCTCCGCTTTCAAGGGCTCTCAGAACAATCTTCGGAAGGCATTGTGCTCTATGATGAGAATGGCTATGTGGTGTTTTTCAACAATGCGTTTTGCAAACTTCTCAATTTAGATGCTTCCGAAGTGGAAGGCAAGCACATTTCGGATTTCAACAAGGAAATAGGCAAACCCAAAGAGCATTTTAAAGACATATTAAGCAGTGATGGAGCTGTGCTGGTGGAAAAAGAACCCTTTTTGCAGAAAGATGGCTCGCTAAAATATGCCCATGTGAATGGATCAATGCTCGACCTGCCGCATGAAAAGCTCATCTTGGTTACCTTCCATGAAATCACCAATGAGATTCGCAAGCAAAAAGAACTCCATGAGGCAAAACAAAAAGCAGTAGAGGCGGAACGAGTGAAAAGTGCTTTTCTGATGAACATGTCGCATGAAATTCGCACCCCGATGAATGGCATATTGGGCTTTGTCGATTTGCTGAGCATGGACGACCTTTCGGATGAAGACCGACAAAACTATGTGGACATTATCAACATGAGCGGACAACGATTGCTGGGAACAATCAATGACATTATTGAGGTTTCTCGTATTGAATCGGGGAAACTCGAAGTGCGGCAAGACCCTATCGACTTAATCGAATTTATGGAATTCGGCTGTAAGTTCTTCTTGCCCCAAGCGAAAGCCAAAGGGCTCGATTTTGAATGTAACATCAACATCAAACCCAAGGATTCAAAGATTATCAGCGATGAGAAAATCCTCGATGGCATCTGCTCAAACCTTGTGAAGAATGCGATTAAGTTCACCGAAAAAGGAACAATCACATTCTCTTGCAGCATCGAAGAACCATACATCAAGATTGAAGTGTCCGACAGTGGTCAGGGCATCAGCGAGGAACGACAAAATCAAATCTTCGAGCAATTTTCGCAAGCCGACAAGGAATATCTCAATCGGAAGCATCAAGGTTCGGGATTGGGCTTGACCATCACTAAAGCCTATGTGGAATCGCTCAATGGCAAGATTTCTTTGAGTTCGAAAGTGAACGAAGGCTCTACATTCACCGTAATTTTGCCTTACCTTAAATCAAAGTAATTACCTAAAAAATTCAATAAAAGAAATGAGAAAATTTATCAATCTATTTTTAATCTTATGCCTGTGCCAAAGCGCTGCTTTCGCACAAAAAAGCATTGCGTTAGAAGATGTGCAAGGACGCACACAACCATTCCGACAACTGTCGGTGAGCGGTTTCCACTCACTCCAAGACGGCGAAAGCTATTGCCAAAAAGAGGGCAACAAGATTGTGGCATATAGCTACAAAACAGGCAAGCAAACCCGTGTGGTGTTCGACCTCGACGAGGTGAAAGATGCTCCCATCAAAAACTTCGGAAGCTATCAATTCAGCCCCGACGAAAAGATGATTTTGCTCACCACCGAGGTGGAATATATCTATCGCCGAACTTTCAAAGCCAACTATTATCTGTGGAATCCAAACTTGCGTGAGCTCACTCCCCTTTCTGAAAAAGGAAAACAACAGGCGGCAAGCTTTTCGCCCAATGGCGAACGTATCGCTTTTGCACGCGATAATAACCTTTTCATCAAAAGCCTCAAATTTGGCACCGAAAACCAAGTAACCACCGATGGCAAATGGAATGAAATCATCAATGGAATCCCCGATTGGGTCTATGAAGAAGAATTTGCGATGAACCAAGCCTATGCCTGGTCACCCGACTCGAAGTTTCTCGCCTATGTGAAGTTTGACGAATCGGCAGTGAAAACATTCAACATGCAAATGTTTCAAGGACTCGCCCCCACAATGAAAAACAACGAACTCTATCCTTCCAACTATTCATTTAAATATCCGAAGGCGGGAGAAACGAACTCCATCACAAGCGTGTATTGCTATGAACTGAAAACCAAAGCTAACATCCGATGCGATGTGGGCGAAGAAACCGACCAATACATTCCTCGACTTAATTGGACTGACGATGCTGCCGACTTGCTCATCATGCGCATGAATCGCCGTCAAGACCAACTAGACATCCTTTCTGCCAACCCCTACACCGGGGAAAGTCGCCCCTTCATTGTGGAAAATAATCAGCGATATGTTGCCGAATCCTTCCTAGATGATTTCCATGTTTTGCCCGGCAACAAATACTTCGTCTTAATCAGCGAGCGTGATGGCTATTCGCACCTATACCTATATAACCGTCGTGGGCTGCTCGTTCGCCAGATCACCTCGGGCGATTTCGATGTAACCACATTCTATGGCTATGATGCCAAGCGAAGCATCTTCTATTATCAGGCAGCCAAAGAAAATGCCATGCAGCGTGAGCTATACTATATCAGTCTTGACGGGAAAAAGTCGGGCAAACTCAGCACGCAAGTAGGCACAAACGATGCGCAATTCAGCCACGGCTATAATTATTATATCAATCGTTTTACGAATATCAACACGCCCACAATCACTGCGCTTTATAATTACAAGGGCAAGGAAGTGCGTGTGCTCGAAGATAACGCAAAGCTAAAAGAAACATTAGCCGAATATCGCATTCCGCAGAAAGAGTTTTTCCAATTCACCACCGAAGAGGGCATCAGCCTTAACGGCTGGATGATTAAGCCTAATGATTTCGACCCAAACAAAGAATACCCGCTGCTGATGACACAATATAGCGGTCCGAACTCGCAACAAGTGCTCGACCGTTTTGGTGTAGATTGGTATAATTATATGGCGCAAGAAGGTTTCGTGGTGGCATGCATTGATCCACGAGGCACGGGCGCTCGGGGCGAGGAGTTCCGCAAATGCACTTATCTTCAACTCGGAAGATACGAATCCGACGACCAGCTCGCCGCAGCAAAATATCTCGGCAGTCAAACTTATATTGATGCCGACCGCATGGCAATCTGGGGATGGAGCTTCGGCGGTTTTATGAGCTTGCTCTGCTTGGAAAAAGGCGACCATGTATTCCGAGCTGGCGTGTCGGTTGCTCCCGTAACTCATTGGAAATACTACGACTCCGTTTACACCGAACGATATATGCGCACTCCGCAGATGAACCCCAATGGCTATGACGACAACTCGCCATTGCTTCACGCCAAAGACCTCACTGGCAGCTTGCTGCTTGTGCACGGCACCGCCGACGACAATGTGCATTGCCAAAACGCCTATGAAATGAGCGAAGCTCTCGTGCAAGCCGATGTTGATTTCGACATGGCGATTTACACCAACCGCAACCATAGCATCTATGGTGGAAACACAAGAATGCACCTCTATAAAAAGATAACTGCATTCTTGAAACAGGAGTTGATGATTGATTGATAGACGGTGTTTGGGTTGCATCAATAGTTGCGAAATAACCATCGCTCACGTCATACAATATTATAAGTATTGCATAACAACCCAGACTCACTATCTTTGCCGCTCCATTGAAATAATTAATTAATGGGCGCACACATAGCTGCGCCCCTACAATCTTAAAATATGAAAGCATATGTTTTCCCCGGACAGGGGGCACAATTCCCCGGCATGGGAAAAGACCTTTATGACAACTCACCTGTTGCCAAAGAATTATTCGACAAAGCCAATGAAATCCTTGGATTCGACATCACTAAAATCATGTTTGAAGGCACGGCTGAAGACTTGAAACAAACTAAAGTTACGCAACCTGCGGTGTTCCTTCACTCGGTGCTTTTGGCGAAAACTATCGAGGACTTCAAACCCGAAATGGTGGCTGGTCATTCATTGGGTGAGTTTTCGGCTCTCGTGGCTAGCGGAGCTATGAACTTTGAAGATGGGCTGAAACTGGTTTCTCAACGTGCAATGGCAATGCAGAAAGCTTGCGAGATGCAGCCTTCAACCATGGCAGCTATCATCGGACTAGAAGACGCAGTGATTGAAGAAGTGTGTGCGAGCATTGATGAAGTGGTGGTGGCAGCTAATTACAATTGCCCTGGACAATTAGTGATTTCTGGTTCTATCGAAGGTGTAAACGCTGCTTGCGAAGCCCTCAAGGAAAAAGGTGCGAAACGTGCCTTAGTACTCCCCGTGGGCGGAGCGTTCCACTCGCCACTCATGGAGCCTGCACGTGAGGAGTTGGCTGCTGCTATTGAAGCAACATCATTCAACACGCCTGTTTGTCCGGTTTATCAAAATGTGAATGCAAAACCACAAACCGACCCTGCGGTGATTAAAGAAAACTTAATTGCTCAACTCACCGCTCCAGTGAAATGGACGCAAACGGTGCAAAACATGATTGCCGATGGTGCAAACGACTTCACCGAAGTTGGCCCAGGAAAAGCCTTGCAAGGTATGATTGTGAAAATCGACCGCTCGGTAAACTTGGCAGGTATTAGCTCGCTGTAAGCCCCCCTGCCCTAGCAAAAATAAAAAAGCCGCAAATAACCTATGCTATTTGCGGCTTTTTCTTTCAAAACAAGCTCATCAGCTCCTCTTGGCTAATCGCTTGAAAGGGATTGTTGCTATTGACAAACTTATTCGCCAAATCAGATTTCCGCTCTTGCATATTGATGATTTTTTCCTCAATACTCCCCTCGCTAATAAAGCGATAGACCATCACCTTTTTATCCTGACCAATCCGGTGCGCCCGACTGATTGCCTGCTGCTCTGCCGCAGGATTCCACCAAGGGTCGAGGATAAATACATAATCGGCTTGCGTGAGATTAAGCCCCACACCCCCTGCTTTGAGCGAAATAAGAAACACCCGATTGGCATCATCCTGTTGAAAGTCTTCAATGACCTCAGCGCGATTGCGAGTAGCGCCCGTGAGCATCGCATAGCGCAATCCCTCCTCTTCCAAATAATGCTTCACCAAATCCAGATGCTTCACAAAGGATGAAAAAATAAGCACCTTATGTTTTTCATCAATCAGCTCACGCAAAGTTTCCGTAATCACCTTAAATTTCCCTGAACCAATCTCCTCATCCATGCCCAACATCAGCGGATGATTTGCCAATTGACGCAATCGGCTCAACCCTTGTAATATTTGCATCGAGCTTCGAGCCATCCCGTCGGTCTCAATCTTGCGCAACAACTCATAGCGAATAGCCGATTTCTCTTGCTCATAGATTTGATGCTGACTTTTAGTCATCTTGCAATAGCGAATCTGCTCTGTAATTGGAGGCAAATCTTTCGCCACCTCCATCTTCGTGCGACGCAAAATAAAAGGACGAATGAGAAGCTGCAATTTATCCTGCTTTTCCTCATTATTTTTGCGCTCAATCGGATGGATAAACTCTCGCTTAAAATAACTATGATTTCCCAGCAGCCCCGGGTTGATGAAATTCATCTGCGCCCACAAGTCCGACAGCGAGTTCTCGATTGGTGTCCCCGTCAATACCATTTTATGCTGGGCTTTCAGTTGAATAATCGCCTGATAAATCTTCGACTCTGGATTCTTTATATACTGACTTTCATCGAGAATAAGATAGAAAAAAGAAAAATCCTTCATCTGCTTCAAATCATTTCTCACCGTGCCATAGGTAGTTAGAATAACATCGTAAAGGTTCGACAAATGCTGAAAACTATTGTTCTTTTGACGCTGCGCACCATAATGTGTATATACTTTCAGATCAGGTGCAAATTTTGACAATTCATTTCGCCAATTATATATCAACGACGTCGGCATGACAATCAAACTTGCCGCTTGCTCCTGCTGGTTGAACGCATTGATCGCGTCGAGCTCATCAAACAAACTGCGCTGCTCCCCCCGACTATACTTTGGCAACGTTTTCTTTTGTCGCTTAAGTTTCAGCAACAAAGCAATTGTTTGCAAAGTCTTCCCTAGCCCCATGTCATCGGCAAGACATGCCCCAAATTGCTTCTCATAAAGATGATATAACCACGAAAAACCTTGGTGCTGATAAGTCCGCAAATTCGCCTGCAAAGCAGTCGGACTAGACACTAAGCTTTCCGTATCTTCAAGCTCTTGTAGGCGTGCAATCAGCTGCTTGTCCATCCCTTTTTGCGCTTTCTGCAACAAGGAATAATGATATTTGCGCACCCGCATAGACTCCCCTTTCAACTCCGCCACTTCAAACAAATCCTTATATCGAGTGAACCATTCCGCAGGCAAAATCACAATTTCACCATTGGGCAATTCAAACTCACGGATACACATCCGTATGTGGTCTTTCAGCTTGATAAATGGAATATCATATTCCCCAAAACGCACTTTAATACGCACATCAAACCAATCCTCCTTTTCTTCCATCTTAAATTCCAACTCTCCTCGCAAGCGAGAAAAACGAGCTGCACCATCGTCGGAAGAACAGACCACACCTCCACTATTTAGTTGTTCCTCATGCTCATCAAGCCAATCAAAAAGCGCTAAACTTGCGTCAGCAGCATCAAGCATCTGACTCCCATTTGGCGCATAAACACCATATTTTTCCACCAATCCCCATTTTTCAATCTCCTGCAATTGACTCTTCTCCCACTCTCGGTCACGCTTAGTCCGAACAAACACAAATTGCTCCCCTTGCTGCAACACCTCCACTTCCACCTCCTGCTTTTGATTAGGCAAAAAGACTTTTTCTCCATAGTGAAAACGAGGCACCAGCACCAAATTTCCATGCAAGCTTTCTTCCAATGTAAGCTTCAACATTCGCTCTGCATTGGGGTTCAGCAGCTGAAATCCTTCCACCTTCACCTTATGCTCTGCAATGGATTGCTTGATAAACGAATGGCAATATTTTTCTGCGGAAGATGGCGGCACATGCACGTCTTTCTTGGTGAGAAAAGGAAGCATCTTGCTCGATTCTAATTTCTTCAAGACATAAAGCTTATTGCGAAAAATATACGCCGCAGGCGTCATGACTAAGAATTGAAGCTTACGCCCAAATAGCGGAAAATACTCTCCTTCTTGATAAAGCTGCAAGCGATAGTCAATGCCCCCTTCGAGGGTGCGCACAAAGCGCATACGACAATCCACAAATTCGCTTGCCACTTCAATCACATCTTCATCATAGAGATTCGAATACTTGTCATCCTTACTAAACAGACGAGTTCCCCCCTGCATAAGAATTTGAATCATTCCCGTGAGCTGCCGATCAATATAGGGATTAATATGCTCTTTGAAAAAAACAGGGTCAATGTGATTAATGAAATTGGTCGGCTCCATTCGTCGGGAAAACCTTTTGGTGAGTTCCTCATCGCTGAGTTTTTCAGCCAATCGCACCAACTCACGCTGCTTTTCATCGAGTTCAAGCGTGTCAATATCACGCCTACGAAGCAACTTCACCACAGTATAAAATTCGCCTTGGGGCTCGATGAGAAAAGCCTGAAACAAACGCCCCAACTTCCGATGATTCACCAAACCAATTATCAATTCTTGAGTCATAGTTTTTAATTGGGGAATATTGCTGTCAATTATCGGATTCTATCCACCGAACGAATCAAAGCTTCATCTTTACCAATGGCACGAATGGCTAAATAATTTAAAATCGCAGCGATGATTGGAAATACCATTGATAGCTGGTAGTTGATAACTGCTCCATCAAAGCTTTTCAAAACAAAGAAAAACAATAAACCTGTCAATCCGAAAATCAATAAGATGACATAATTCAATAAGCGTATCTGCAAAATGCGTTTCTTATACATGAAAATTGCCACTACTTGCAGAAGCAGCATAATCCCAATAAGCAAAGCTACAGCCCATCCGTTTTGGATTAATTCGCCCGAAGCTGATTGAACTCCTTCGACATTGAAAGTATAAATTTGATTGCTTGCATCGACAATCTCAGCAAAAGGCAGAGCAAATAGCAAGCCTATCAAAACTGATGAAAGGAGCATGTAGAGTGTTTGGATTCGTTGAATCATGTTTCTTATTTTATTTGAGAACAAATATAATGAAAAAAGCCACAGACTGAATCAATCTGTGGCTTTTTTTGTTAGCGACTAAGTTCTCAAGTAGTCGAATTAGCTTAATTGTGCCAAAGGCAAAGCAGCAAAGCTCGCACTTCTACTTTGCATAGTTCACCGAGCGAACCTCACGAATTACCGTGATTTTCACCTGACCGGGATAAGTCATCTCGTCTTGAATCTTTTGCGCAATGTCGAATGACAGCTTTTCTGTATCTTGGTCGGTTACTTGCTCTGCTCCCACAATCACACGGAGCTCACGCCCTGCTTGAATAGCATATGTTTTCACCACTCCCGGATAAGACAGCGCCAAGTCTTCCAATGCTTTCAATCGCTTGATATATGATTCCACAATTTCACGGCGAGCACCTGGGCGAGCACCTGAAATCGCATCACACACCTGCACAATAGGAGCTAGCAATGAAGTCATTTCCACTTCATCGTGGTGAGCTCCAATAGCATTGCAAATATCAGGTTTCTCTTTAAATTTTTCAGCTAGCTTCATGCCAAACACTGCGTGTGGCAATTCAGGCTCATCATCTGGCACCTTGCCAATATCATGAAGCAATCCAGCACGTTTTGCCCATTTCGGATTCAATCCCAATTCGGTAGCCATAATCGCACACAAGTTGGCCACCTCGCGCGAGTGTTGCAGCAAGTTTTGTCCGTAAGACGAACGATACTTCATACGCCCCACCATGCGGATAAGCTCGGGATGCAATCCATGGATGCCCAAGTCGATTGTTGTGCGTTTACCCGTTTCGATAATCTCTTCTTCCACTTGTTTCTTCACCTTGTTCACCACCTCTTCGATACGCGCAGGGTGAATACGTCCGTCGGTTACTAATTGATGCAATGCCAAGCGAGCCACCTCACGACGCACAGGGTCGAAACCTGAAAGAATAATCGCTTCAGGTGTATCATCCACGATAATCTCAATGCCCGTAGCTGCTTCAAGTGCTCGAATATTACGTCCCTCACGACCGATAATGCGACCTTTAATTTCGTCGCTATCAATATGAAATACCGTTACAGAGTTCTCGATAGCTGTTTCTGTCGCCACCCGTTGAATGGTTTTCACCACCACCTTCTTGGCTTCCTTATTAGCTGTTTGCTTCGCCTCTTCCATCACATCATTGATATATGACATGGCTTCGGTCTTGGCCTCATTCTTCAGCGATTCCACGAGTTGAGCTTTCGCATCATCAGCCGACATGCCCGACATAGCTTCGAGTTTTTCTACTTCCTTTTTGTGTATTTTCTCCAACTCATCTTCTTTTTGCTGCATCGCCACCAATTTCATGTCGAGCTTTTCTTGAGTTGTTTCCACCTTTTTCTTATCTACTTCAAACTCTTTCACTGAGCGTTGCAAGTTAGCTCGATCCTGCTGAATAGCTGCTTCTTTTTGCTTTGCTTTGTTTTCCAAAGCTGCAATCTTGCTATTCTTGTCATTCACATACTGCTCATGCTCTGTCTTTAGCTGCAAGAATTTTTCTTTAGCTTGCAGCATCTTGTCTTTTTTAATCACGTCTGCCTCGATTTTGGCATCGTCGATGATTCGTTTCTTTTTTCCTCCAAGGGCTTTATCCCAAATGAAGTACGAAAGAGCTCCACCGCCTACAAAACCGATTGCAGCATACAATAATATATCCATCTTCGTTTTACTATTTAATAATTTATATAAAAAAACACCCGAAAGCATGCATCATTCGACACACGCTTCGGGCATTGATAATTTCTTAATTCTTCGACAAATAATCACTCAACTCATCATTCAACAGCTCCACTTGCTGCACAAAATCCGACACATCTTGCTTATGCTTTATTTTCAAATAAGCCAATGCAAATTGAAAAGCCACTAAAGCTAGGTAATCTTGCTGTAAAAGTCCTTCGAAATTTTTACCACTGCTTTTTTTCAGACTTTCCGACACCTGCTTTTCCGCCTTGCGATATGTTTCCTCTTCACTTGCCGAGATAGTCAGTGGATATCTCTTCCCTGCTATCCCAATCGTTATATTTATTTTGCGATCTGTTGTCATCATCTCCGTTTTGCTCACACATTTAATTGAGCAATACATTTATCAATTTCCCGCACCATCTGGTTGATACGCTTTTTTGTCAATTCTTTATCTTCATCATGCATCGACAATATGCCTGCAACCTTCAAATTCTCATAATCCCTTTCCAACCGTTGCTTCTCATAGGAAGCGTCCAAGATTTGGCTTTTTAATTCTTCAATTTCCAAAGCCTGCTGCTTACTCTCCTCTTTAAGCTGATCGCATTTGCGCTGCAATGCCAAAAAATTCTGCCTAATTTTTAGAATAAGTGACTCTTCGTTGTTCATAGTTTTATGATTTCTAGGGCAAAAATAATACTTTTGCTGAAAATATATCTGCTTATAGGTTGTTTTATTTCCAACAAAACAACTAATCATCTTGATATCAGTATTATTTTTGATTTTTAATTTTTAAATACTTGCATCAATTCTATAAAAATGCGTCTAATTTACATTCTATTTTTCATCCTTTCTCCTTTTATTTCCTCAGCTCAGCGCCAAGTGAGAGCCGAAGATAAGAACTATTTTCAAGCTCCACTGCAAATTCCGCTTCTTTTATCAGGAAATTTTGGCGAAGTGAGAAATAATCATTTTCATTCGGGCATCGACATCAAAACTCAAGGAAAAACAGGGCTGAAAGTCTATGCTCCTGCCGACGGAACGGTTTCTCGAATTAAGGTTTCTCCTTATGGTTATGGATTGGCTTTATATATTGACCATCCGAATGGATACACCTCTGTATATGGACATCTAAACGGATATAATAAAGAAATTAGCGACTTTGTCAAGGCTCATCAATATCAACGTGAAAGCTTTGCCGTGGATATCGCCGTTCCTGCGGGAACTTTCGACATCAAGCAAGGCGAAGTGATTGCTTTCTCAGGAAATACTGGAGGCTCTGGAGGACCTCACTTGCACTTTGAAATCCGAGACACGAAGTCCGAACATCCTATCAATCCGCTATTGTTTAATTTCGACATTAAGGACAGCACTCCCCCTGTAATTAAAGGCTTAATGGCATATCCAATGACTAAAAACTCAACTATCAACGGAAAACATCAGCAACAAAGTTTTAAAATTGATGGTCGAAACGGCAATTACTCGCTAGCTCCCAACGAGCAAATTACCGCCAATGGCACTATCGGGCTAGCGCTTTATGTCCAAGACTTCCTCAACGGAAGCCACAACCGATGCGGAATATTTGAAAATACGCTATTGGTGAACAACGAAAATATCTATACCTTTCGCATGGACGAGTTCGATTTCGAGGATTCTAAATATGTGAACAGCTACATCGACTATGCCTATCTTGTGAATAATAAAATCAGGTATCAGAAGTGCTTTGTTGATGTCAATAATAAAATGCCTAACTTCCACAGCTTAAAAGGTCAAGGCACTTTCTCAATACAAGCCAATGACACTTCGTCTATTAACTTCGTCATATCTGATGTGCACGGAAATGAAAGCTTGCTAAAATTCAACATTCTTGGCGAAAGAGAAAGTGAAAAAACAAATTCTACGAATGCCACTTCCGAACTTTGCTGTTTTGAGCCTCAGGAAATCAAAACACCCCATGCCAAAGCGACATTCTCTGCCAAAACTTTTTTCACCAAGGTCGAAATCAACGCTTTTGAATCCGAACAATCCCCCTTTTCTCTTTCGCCTATCATCCAAATAGGAAGCCCAGAAATAGCCATTCATCACAATTTCAAATTAGAAATCAACGCACAAAATAGCATCCCCAAATGGGGAAACCAAACAGCCATCGTCCTGCTCGACGACAAAAACGAAGTAAGCAAATACTATCCTACGCAAGTAAAAAACAATCTACTTTCAGCCTATGTGGGTGAACTCGGAAAATTTACCCTTGCCATCGACAGCATAAAGCCCGAAATAAAAGCACTCAGCATCGACAACAACCAAAGCTTGAACAATCCGAAGCAAATCAACTTCAAAATTACCGACAAACAATCGGGCATCGCCTCTTGGCGTGGCGAAATTGATGGCGAATGGGTGCTTTTTGAGTATGAATACAAACAAGATAAGCTTTTTTACATCTTCGATGAAAAACGGCTACAACTCAACAAACAACATCAGCTCAAACTAATTGTAAATGATGCGCTAGGAAATTCAACTACTTACGAGGCTAGCTTTTTCAAATAAGGGAGACTATCGCTGACGCACCACTTCATAGGCGAGCAATCCCGCAGCCACCGACACATTGAGCGATTGAATCTGACCCAAAATTGGTATCTGCACCAAGTGGTCGGCTGTCTTAATAATGTCTTCGCTGATGCCAAACTCTTCCGAGCCCATCACAATCGCCACAGGAGCGGAATAGTCCACTTCGGTATAGCTATCAGTTGCTTTTTCCGATGCTGCCACCACTTTCAAGCCCGACTCTTGCAAAAAGCGCACCGAGGCTTTCAAGTCTTTAGTTCTGCACACTGGCACAAGATGCAACGCCCCAGCCGAAGTCTTCACCGCATCGCCACCGATGCTTGCCGAACCTTTCTCTGGAATCAATATCGCATCAACGCCTGCACACTCTGCCGTACGAACAATCGCTCCGAAATTGCGCACATCAGTTACCTGATCAAGCACAAGGATAAAAGGGTTCTTGCCTTCTTCATACAAGGTAGGAAGTAGCGTCTCGATGTTATCGAAGGTAATCGGCGAAACAAAAGCAATTGCTCCTTGATGGTTCTTCATCGTGATTTTGTTCAGCTTCTCAATCGGCACGTGTTGGCAAGGCACTTGATGCTGCTTGATTGTGTCGAAAAGCTCTTTATACAATTCGCCTTGCCCACGCTTGAGCAACACTTTCTCGATTTGCTTACCTGAATTGATGGCTTCGATGATGGCACGAATACCGAAAACGATATCGTCGTTCTTTTTTTGTGGTTTTCTGTTGTAATACATATTTTCAAAAGAGGCACCTCCATCTCCCCCAAGGGGGAAGGGCAAAGGTGCTGAGTTAAAGTTTATAATATCTGGTCTAAAATCTAATATCCGCCAATGCTAATTATTTGAAAAAAGAAGTGTTGCAAGCGAGCATTCTAAACCGTGCTTGCAACTCATTAATTCGGAGTATTAATGCTTCAAAAGTTAAGCTCTCTTGCATTTTCTTGTAATCGTTTTCCAATATCAACATAAGTTCACTTGGAGGTACAAAGCAGATGCATGATGGATGGTGAGTTTTATAATCAAAGCCACTCCATGCAGTATATTTACTTCTGTGTTCTACAATCTCAGAATATAAATCTTGATTATTCATGATTTCAGAAGCAAAGTCAGCATCCATCATTTTCTCAATATCATAGAGGTGTCGAGTGAGCCTTGATTACTCTAGGCGTGCCATTGGTTAAGTAAACAGCATTCATGGGTACTTGAGAGGAAAGCCCTAGAGCATTTAGTGCCATCAAGCTAGAAGGAATAATCTGAGCCCGATCCTTATTGGCAATTGCTTTCGCTATCGTGTCGATGGAAGGGCGATGAACACCAAATTTATTTCGTTTTGGATAGAGATATAGCCCTTGAGATAAGCGAATTAAAAATTCCTCTTTATCAAGTCTCGATAAAACTCGAGTAACTAAAGCGTCGTTATTTAAATCGCTAAAGTCACTGACAAAATAGATCTGACCTTCGCCCTGTTCCTCAATACGCATGCGTATTTCCTTTGATAAAACTCGTGCCATGAATAATTGTCTTTAAATTTTGTCCGAAATTAATGTTTTTTTTCGGACAAAACAAATTGTTTTTTAGTTCTCGTGCGCCATTCACCGTCAAGTTACTTGATTACTTAGTTACTGAAATTTAGCCCAACAAGGCTTTTGTTTTTTCCAATTCCTCGGTGTCATTCTCCCAAGCAATCATCGTCTTTTCCAAATCATGCTTCACTTGCTCGTATTCGGTGAACAGCTCGTGTTTATTTTGATTTTCGGGAATGCTTAATATTTCGTCAAGCTCAGCAATGCGAGCTTCACACTTTTCGATGTCTTGCTCATCGGCTTCAATTTGCTTCTCTAGCCGTGCGATGTTTTTATTGATTTCCTTGCGCTCGTTGTAGCTCAACTCCACGACTGGCGCTTCGGGTTTCACTTCCACCTTTTTCACTTCCACCACCTTTGAAGAGCTAGGCGCCTGCTCTAATTCACGGAGCGAATCCATCTTTTTCTTTTCCAAAAACTCATAGATGCCACCGAGGTGCTGCCTCACTTTCTTATCCTTAAACTCATAGACACATTGCACCAATCCATCCAAAAACTCACGGTCGTGCGACACCACTAGCACCGTGCCATCATAAGCCGCAAGAGCTTCCTTGAGCATCTCTTTCGAGCGAATGTCAAGGTGGTTAGTCGGCTCATCCATCACAAGGAAGTTCACGGGTTCGAGCAAGAGTTTCACCATCGCAAGACGCATGCGTTCACCTCCTGAAAGCACTTTCACTTTCTTATCCACATCTTCGCCTGAAAACATAAATGCACCCAGAATATCCCGAATCCGTGTGCGAATATCGCCCACGGCGATAGCGTCAATGGTGTCAAACACAGTGATTGTTTCGTCGAGCAACTGCGCTTGATTTTGGGCGAAATAGCCAATCTTCACATTATGTCCGATGGTCATTTCACCACCATTATGCTCTAACTCTTGCAGAATAACTCGTGCAAGAGTGGTTTTCCCCTCGCCATTCTTGCCCACGAAAGCGATTTTATCGCCACGCTCGATGGTGAGGTCAATATCTCTCAATACTTCATGCTCGCCATAACTTTTCGATAGCCCTTTGCAGTCCACCACCACTTGCCCCGAGCGAAGTGCGGGGGGAAATTTAATGTTTAGGCGTGAATTATCCTCATCGTCAATCTCGATACGTTCGATTTTAGCTAATTGCTTTTGGCGTGATTGCACCTGCACCGCCTTGGTGGCTTTATATCGGAATCGCTCAATGAAGTCTTCTGTTTCGGCAATCAGTTTTTGCTGATTCCGATAGGCGGCAATTTGCGTTTCTCGTGCCTCCTTGCGGAGTACGAGGTATTTTGAGTAATTGGCTTTATAATCATAGATTTTACCGAGCGAAATCTCGATTGTGCGGTTCGTAACATTATCAAGAAATGCCTTGTCGTGCGACACCAGCACCACAGCCCCGCTGTAATTGCTCAGAAAATCCTCAAGCCACTGAATAGACTCAATGTCGAGGTGGTTAGTCGGCTCATCGAGCAGAAACAAATCAGGCTTACGAAGTAAAATCTTTGCCAGCTCAATGCGCATGCGCCAACCGCCGCTAAACTCCGATGTTTGTCGCTCGAAATCCTCTCGTTTAAATCCTAGTCCTTTGAGCGTCTGTTCAATATCGCCGTCCATGTTGGAAGCATCAAACATGTGAAAATGGTCGTTCAGGTCGCTCACCTCTTCGATAAGCTGCATATATTCGTCCGACTCATAATCGGTGCGTGTCATGATTTGATGATTCAGCTGGTCGATTTCGGCTTGCATTTCAATCAGCTCTACAAAGGCGGTTTTTGCTTCTTCAAAGACGGTCTTATCATTACTCACCACCATATGCTGCGGAAGATATCCGATGCGCGTGTGTTTATCGCCCGACACTCGCCCTTCACTAGGTTCTTGCCTACCAGCCAATATCTTGAGCATGGTAGATTTACCTGCTCCGTTTTTCCCAGCCAGACCAATTCGGTCTTTAGGATTGATGAGAAAAGAAACGTTTTTGAATAATTCATATCCGCCAAAGCGGACAATCAGATTATCTACTGAAATCATTTTATACCCTCTCCCCTTTTCTCAACTCTGCCAACACAAATTCTTTCGCATGATAGGTGATTATCACATCGGCACCTGCACGTTTCATCGAGGTAAGAATCTCTTTGATTAATCGTTCTTCGTCAATCCAGCCATTGGCGGCAGCGGCTTTCACCATCGAAAATTCGCCACTCACATTATAAGCCACCACAGGCATGTTGAATGTATCTTTCACCCGACGGATAATGTCCATATAAGAAAGTGCAGGCTTCACCATCACCATATCGGCTCCCTCAATGATATCTTGCTCCACTTCACGAATTGCTTCATCAGCATTGGCAGGGTCCATCTGATAAGTTGCACGGTTGCCAAACTGAGGCGCACTGCCAGCAGCATCTCGGAATGGTCCATAGAAGCCACTTGCATATTTAGCCGAGTAAGCCATGATAGGCGTTTTCTCAAAACCTTCAGAATCTAATGCGGCACGAATAATCGCCACTCGACCATCCATCATATCACTCGGAGCGATGATATCGGCTCCTGCACGTGCCAAAGCAATTGATTGTGCAGCGAGGGTTTCCAATGTTGAATCATTTTCCACATCGCCATCCACAATCGTGCCGCAATGACCGTGCGTGGTGTATTCGCAATTGCAGACATCAGCCACAATCAGCACTTCGGGGATTTCTCGTTTGAGCACCTCAATGGCAGAAGGCACAATTGCATCAGGTTCGCAAGCGCAAGCGCCCGTTTCGTCTTTCTCTTCGGGAATACCGAAAAGGAGTATCATTTTAATACCTGTTGTTTCCAGCAAATCACGCACTTCTTTCACCAACTCATCAATCGAGAGCTGAAAATTACCCGGCATAGAGGCAATGGGATTGCGCACGCCCTCGCCTGTGCAGACAAAGTAAGGCATGATTAAATCGTCGCGATTCACTTCTGTTTCACGAATCATGTTTCTGATGGTTTCGCTTTGACGCATGCGTCGAAGTCGAGTTATGGGAAATGCCATAATATCTATATTTTAAAGGCAAGCGAAAGCTTGCCTTGTTTATTTTTCCGTTTCAATTAAATCATAGGCGGTCGCCTCATTCAAGAGCGTTTCGAAGCTTTGCTGACTAGCAATCAGCACAGGCTTAATGCCCATTGCCTTGCAAGCTTGGGCGGTGGTTTCGCCAATACACGCCACTCGCCATTTCGTTTCGCGTCCGCCGAAATTCATCACCAGACTTTTCACCGCCGAGGGACTCGCTGCAAGGATTAACTTATATTCATCAGCCAAAATCAATTGACGAGATTCTTTGTCTTGCAAAGATTCAAGAATAGTGTCATACACATCCACTCGATCAACTTTCATCTTCAAGCCCATTTGCAGGTTGAAAGAAGCCATTTGCCCCAGCACCGCCAAGACCTTGTCGTGGGCGGTCAGCACATTGCTCAACGCCGCTGCCATGGCTGTCGAAGATGAGCCATCACCGATGAAATCCGCTTTATAGCCGTATTTCTCTAGTTCTTTGGCGGTCGAACTGCCTAGCACAGCAATCTTCCCTCGATAACTTCCATCATGGAAATCCTTGAAATAGCGAATGCCATTCTTACTGGTAAACAGCAGCCAATCATAGGACTCCAATGGGCTAGACAAACGATATGTCGAGCCTTCAATCTTAATAACAGGCGCAAAAAGCAAGTCTGGACGCTCGAAAGCCTCCAACTCTGGCTTGTGAAATGCACAAATAATTTTTCTCATATAGTTGTTTTGGGGATTTCAGATTTTTGGATTGTTAGATATTGGATTGTTAGACACCAAGTCTAATGTCCAAAAGTCCAATATCTAAAAATCTAATATCTGAAAATCACAGCCGCAAAGTTAATAATATTCTACTTCCTGATACTGTCTAATATCTCTTTTGCACCTTTGCTCAAGATAAGTTCACCCAACTCAATAGCTTTTTCGGAAGCCCAATCTGCCGAACAGCTGATGCTTTCCCGAATCACCTTCGCCCCATCAAGGCTAGCCACAAGAGCTGTCATTGTGAAATCTTCGCCCTCCACTTTGCTCCGACACGCCACTGGCACTTGACATCCGCCCTCTAGCGTGCGAAGCAAACTGCGCTCTGCCATGCACTCTGTCCAAGCATCATCATCATTGATGGCGTCCATCACTTCAGTGATTTGCTCATCGGCTTCACGCACTTCGATTGCCACCGCTCCTTGACTCACAGCGGGCAGCATCACTTCTTCATTGAAGTATTCTGTGATTTGCGCTTCATATCCCAAGCGAATAAAACCCGCTCCTGCCATGACAATGGCATCACAAAACCCATCATTCATGCGCTGTAAGCGTGTTTCCACATTGCCCCGAATATCCACAATCTGCAAATCGGGATTATATGCCAAAAGCTGCGCTTTGCGGCGCAAGCTCGATGTGCCTATTTTATCTTTCGAGGTCATTTCTGAAAGCTTGCGCCCGTCTTTTGAAACAAACACATCGCGCACGTCGGCACGAGGAAGCACCGCACCAACGACTAAATCCTCCGACAATTCGGTGGGCATATCCTTAAAGCTATGCACCGCCATGTCGATTTCACCCGCCATAAGTGCATGCTCAATCTCTTTGGTAAAAAGCCCCTTATCGCCTATCTTCGAGAGCGACACGTCAAGGATTTTATCCCCTTTTGTCTTAATCACCACAATTTCGGTTTCCATCTGCGGAAACTTTTCTTTTATCACTCGTTGCACTTCGTGGGCTTGCCATAGTGCTAGTTTACTGCCACGTGTTCCTATTTTCATGTTCTTTTTTTTAGTGCGAAGTGCGAAGTTCTCAGTGCGAAGTGCGAAGCCAACTCATAACTCATAACTCATAACTCATAACTCATAACTCAAACAGCTCCTTCACCACCTTAATATAGTCGGCATGCCGACCGTTATCACTCAATTCCTTGAGATTTCTTATCATGGTATTCACCATCTTTTCGCTATAATGCTGACTAAACTCTTTCAGCAATGCCAATTCCTCATCGCTTCGATTTTTGCTGAAAGTCTCCAATTCCGATTGCTGAATTTCACTCACCGCATGGATGATTCGCTGAATAGCAGGCAAAAGATTTCGTCCGCTCAACCAATCAAGAAACTCACTTGCTTTCTCCTCAATGATTCCTTCGGCGGTGCTTATCAAAGCTTTCTTTTTCTCCTGATTGCTCAGCACCACTTCTTGCAAATCATCCACATTCACCAAGGAAACATGAGGCTGCTTGCCCAATTCTTCGTTGATATTTCTCGGCACGCCCAAATCAATGAGCAGCTGCGGATGCGAAGCGGCTGTACAAACAATCGGCTCTTGCGCCCCCACTGCCGAAATCACGATGTCTGCTTCAGCAATCACTGCGTCAAGTTCCGAAAAATCACTCACTTGAGCTTTGTATCTCGCTGCCAAAACTTCAGCTTTGCTGCGTGTGCGATTGACAAGTGTGATGTGATTACAGCCCTTCTTATATAATGACCTCACCACCAATTCGCCCGTTTCACCTGTGCCCACAAGCAAGATTTTCTTTTGGGTGAGCTTCGGAAACTCCTGCACGCATTTTTCCACCGCAGCATAGCTCACCGAGAAAGCCCCCGAGCTCATTTCTGTCTGTGTACGTACCATTTTGCCCGTTTCGAGGGCTTTATGAAATAGGCGAGTAAGTTCCTTATCAAGAGTGCCATTCGATTCCGCCAGCTGAAAAGCATTTTTCACCTGCGACACAATCTGATATTCACCCAGCACCATCGAGTCGAGGCTCGACACCACACGAAAAAGATGGCTCACCGCATCACGATGTTCATAACCATAGAAATGTGATTTCTGACAATCATTCACCCCTGTGAATTTTATCAGCTGTTT
Organism: Mangrovibacterium sp.; assembly: GCA_047974225.1. Classification (GTDB taxonomy): domain Bacteria; phylum Bacteroidota; class Bacteroidia; order Bacteroidales; family Prolixibacteraceae; genus JBKEDC01. The sequence continues at coordinate 2,034 of JBKECD010000105.1, read as the reverse complement.
CACAATCGACATATTTGCCATGTCGCGGTTGCTCACCTTGGTGCGATAATAAAACTCGGTGCGATTGCAAGTAGAAAGAATCAGCATCGCATCAATATAAGGTGTTTCACAGATGCGCTTGGCAAGAAGCTGACATGCGGCATCATCTAAAGCAAATTGCTCGCGAATATGAATAGGTGCTGACTTATGATTTAATCCGATTATTCCAATCATGTAATGAATCTTTTTTCTTAGCGTGCAAAAATAATATTCTCGCTAGGAATATGCTAGTAAAATCAGATGAAATTCCGACTACGGCATCTTTTACGACAACTCCTCCTCCTTTAATTCTCGCAAAGCTTCATTTTCAGTGCCGAGCATGATTGCCATCCATCGAGTAGATTCATTCGATTCGAGCATGATTTTCAAAACCATTGTGAGCGGCACGGAGAGAAACATGCCCACCGAACCAAAAAGAAATCCCCACACAATCAGCGAAAGAAACACCACTAAAGTAGAAAGTCCAAGGCTTGTGCCCATCACTTTGGGTTCGATGAAATTACCCATCACGGTGTTTACAATCAAATACCCTGCACCTGTCCACAAAGCACCGCCCCAGCCCAATTGCACCAAAGCGAGCAACACGGCAGGAATAGCTGCAATAATCGAACCGATGTTGGGAATATAATTGAGCATGAATGCCACCACACCCCAAAGAATCGGATAATCAACCCCAGCAACAAGCAGCCACAACCAGATGAACACTCCTGTCGCCATGCTGATGAGGGTCTTTAGAAATAGATAATCACGAATATTCGCGCTGATTTTGCCGATGCTCGCCATGCTGATAAACTCTTGACGATCGAGCAGTTTTCCTTTGGTAACAAACACCTTAGCTTCAAGCAAAACGAAAATTGTAATCAGCAGAATAACGAAGAAATCAGAAAGAAAACTACCTATCTCGCCAAGTGCGGAAGTGGTTAAGGAAAGTAACTTTTCGGGTTCGACTTTGTCGAGTATTTCGTGGGTATTGATGCCCACGATGTTGAAGCGAGCCAAGCCTTCTGACACACTCAATAGCTTTTCGTCGAGTTGCGTTTGATAAGCAGGCATTCGGCTCACAAACTGCGAGAAGCTCGAACCAATCACACCACCGAGGGTAACAAAAATAGCGCACACAAACAAGAGTGTCAGCGTTACAGCCAAGCCATAAGGCACCTTCTTGCTTTCGAGCCAAAAGATGGGTTTCATGCAAATGATGCTCACAAACACCGCCAAAATAATAGGCAGAATAACAGATTTTGCTGCCATCATGCCTGCAAGGATAATCACCAAGCTGGCTAACAATACCAACTTTGGCGCACGGTTGAAAGTCTCGATAATCGGGTTTGTCGTTCCCATGCGTATGTGTATTTTAAGGAAATATCGGCTAAGGTAGTGTATTCAGCAGCAAAAGCAATGATTTAAACAAGTTTTTCTGTCAGAAATAATCCAAATCAGAAAATGTTGGCGAACTGTTTTGACTAAATTATAGTCCGAATACATATGTATTCGCATCACATTTGAGCCAAACAAGTCCGAATACACGATGGAGTTGCATTACATTTGAGCCAAATAAGTCCGAATACATATGTATTCGCATCACAGTTGAGCCAATAAAGACCGAAGACACGATGTATTCGCATTACATTTGAGCCCAATAAGTCCGAATACACATGTATTCGCATCACCTGTGAGCCACATAAGTCCGCATACACGATGTAGTCGCACTCCATGTGAGCCAACTATGTCCGACTACACATGTATTCGCATCACATGTGAGCCAAATAAGGCCGAATACATTTGAGAATTCGACACACAATCCGCCTCTACTTAGCTTAAGCACCAAAAAAGCCACCTCCAAGGAGATGGCTATTAGGGCATTTAGCTTAAGCTAAATTATGTTCTAACTACTTTTTTGTAGCCATAGATAGCTTTATCGCCCAATTCGTCGTCGATGCGAAGAAGTTGGTTATATTTAGCCATACGGTCAGAACGGCTCAACGAACCGGTTTT
>JBKECD010000060.1:0-27382 GCA_047974225.1 Mangrovibacterium sp. | reverse complement strand
TCCAATCACTATAAATTCGCCCAGCATAACTGGCCTCTTGCAAGCAGATAACGTCAGCTTCCTGCGTTTCCAAAAACTCTACCACTCGAAGCACTTGCTGCTTGACCGTTCCTTTGGAAGCTCCGAAAAATCCTTGCACATTATAGCTCACCAAATCAAGCCCAGGCTCTTCAGTTGTGCTTTTTGAAAATTGAAAATAATTGTTTGTGTGCGAATAGCCCACCAAGATCGTCAAAACCGATATCAAGGAATAGAAAGGCTTGGCAAACAACCAAAACAAAATAAAAAACAAGTTGGAAAACAAAATGTAGGGATAAGCCAAGCCTAAGAATGCTGGAGCCCACATGGTGGTCGGACTGATAATCGTTGATGCGTATGCTCCAAGCAAGCAGCACGCCGCTAGTATATTTAGTATTAGGAATAATCCTTTGATAAATGCTCTCACGTTGATGCGATCTTTATATTTGTAACAAAGGTAGTAATCAATTGCGAATAAACAATTACGAATTAGGCATTTTTGCTCGCATCATTCGATTCTTTCCAAACACATCTTGCCGCAATTCCACATCCACAAAGCCCATGCCTTGCAGCATTTGCTTCATTTCCTCGCCAAAAGCTTCATTGATTTCAAAATAAAGATGCCCACCAGCTTTTAGGTGAACCTTCGCAAAACTCGCAATTGACTCATAAAAGATTAACGCTTCATCATCTGCCACAAACAACGCCAAATGCGGTTCATGTTCCAGCACATTGTCATTCATTTGAGCCTTTTCAGAATCCAGCACATAGGGCGGATTGCTCACGATGCAGTCAAACTGTTGCTCCCCCTCAAAACCTTGCCAATGCAGCATGTCGAGCCTTTCAAACCTCACATTCACCTGATTTAACTCCGCATTCGCTTCTGCCATTTGCAAAGCTTTTTCTGAAATATCGCAAGCCGAAACCTCAGCTTGACTGAGCATCTTCGCCAAGCTAATCGCAATGCAACCCGAGCCTGTGCAAGCATCGAACGCCTGCAAATTAGTTGCTCCCTGATAATCTTCGGCAATCCACAGCACCAATTCTTCAGTTTCTGGTCGGGGAATCAGCACATCGGGCGAAACTCGAAACTTCAAATCGCAAAACTCCGCTTCACCTATTATATATTGTATCGGAATATGTTGCTTCAACTGCTCCACCGCATTCCGAATGCTTTTTTCGTCCTCTTCGGAAAACCGTTCGTCGCGCCTGAGCACCAAATCCGTTAAACTATAACCCTTCAAATGATGAAAAATCATCCGAATAAAACCCTCAATTTCCTCCGCAGGGTAAAATGTTTCTAACTCTTTTCTGATATAATCTAAGTTTTGCTGCATATTTTTGTATTTTCGTGGCAAAGATAGTGATTTAGTTGTTAGGGTTTATTGCTATGCGTTTATAGGGTTTATCGCTATGCTGTTTATCACCGTTAGGTAGCGCAGCGATAAACCCATAAACAGCGCAGCGATAAACCATGAAAAACGAAAAATACATAAAACGGTGCATTGAACTTGCCAAGCTAGGCGCAGGAAGCGTTGCCCCCAATCCGATGGTGGGTGCCGTGGTGGTGCATCACGACCGAATAATAGGCGAGGGCTATCACCGAAAATATGGCGAAGCGCATGCCGAAGTGAACGCCATTGCGGCAGTGAAAGACAAAAACTTGCTGAAAGAATCCACCATCTATGTCAGCCTCGAACCATGTGCGCACTATGGCAAAACGCCCCCATGTGCCGAATTGATTATCAGAAATGGAATCCCTCGTGTGGTGGTGGGTTCAATCGACCCTTTCGCTGCGGTGGCAGGAAAAGGAATTGAGATGCTTCGTGCCGAAGGCATTGAGGTGGAAGTGGGCGTGCTGAAAGCGGAATGCGATGCGCTCAACAAAACATTCTTCACCTATCACCAAAAGAAGCGACCCTACATCATCTTGAAGTGGGCGCAGACGCTCGATGGCTATATTGATGCCGACCGAACGCATGCCGAACTCGGGCAGCCCACGTGGATTAGCAACGAACTCGCACGAGTGCACGTCCACAAGCAGCGCACCGAAGTTGATGCCATTCTCATTGGCACTAACACGGCAGTGAAAGACAACCCCTCGCTCACCGTGCGTGATTGGAGTGGAAAACAGCCACTCCGCTTGGTGATTGACCGACATAATCGCATCCCCGAAACGCACCACATCAAGGATGGCTCGTGTGAAACAGTGGTTTTTTCTAGTGCGAAGTGCGAAGTGCGAAGTGCAGAGAGTAGTGCTGCTCAAGCACTAAACTTCAATCAACCCATAGTTCCTCAGATTCTCGATTGGCTCTATCAGCATAAAATTCAATCCTTAGTGGTGGAAGGTGGAAATCAGTTGCTAAAATCATTCATTGATGCAAACCTTTGGGATGAAGCGCATGTTTATATAGGAAACAGCTGGTTTGGTGGGGGAGTGAAAGCCCCCGAATTTAATCATCTCCCCACGCAAACCGAAATCATTGACGACACAATTTTGAAAGTATTTAAGAATGCAAGTTTCTAAGTGCCTAAGTGCCTAAGTGTCTGAGTACCTAAGTGCCTGAGTACCTGAGTACCTGAGTACCTGAGTACCTGAGTACCTGAGTTTCTAAGTGCAGGGTTGCACTAACAACTAACAACTAAAATGTGGCTAATTAATTCCATCTACGCTTTATTAATAATAGTATTAGTCGTTTTAATACTATTTGAAAAACGCAATCCGCTGAAGACCATCAGTTGGATTATGTTTGTGATTTTTGTGCCTGTGATTGGGGCATTGTTCTACGTCTTTTTCGGGCAACTCTATCGCAAGAAGAAAATGTTTTCACGCAAGGGACTCAAAGGCTTAGAGCAAATCCGAAAGCTCACACTCAAACAGCTTCAACTGATAAAAGAAGCCGAAACCAACGAGCTTCAAGGCATGGAGGACTATACGCACCTCATGCAACTACTGCTCAGCAACTCCAATGCGCTCATCACAGCCGACAATGAGCTGAAAATCCTCAAAAACGGCAAGCAGAAGTTTGAGCATCTTTTCGCTGCCATTCAATCCGCCACCAAGCACATTCACCTCGAATACTATATTATCGAAGACGATGTGATTGGCAATCAACTGCGCCTTTTGCTGATTGAAAAGGCGAAACAAGGCGTGGAAGTGCGGCTCATTTATGACGATGTGGGTTGCTGGTCGCTTTCGAAATCCTATCTGCAATCATTGGAAGAAGCCGGCGTGCAGGTCTATTGCTTCATGCGTGTGCGCATGCCACAATTCACCTCAAAAGTCAACTACCGAAACCACCGCAAAATTGCCGTTATTGATGGAGAAACGGCATTTGTGGGCGGCATCAACATTGCCGACCGCTACATTCATGGCGAACCACATTTAGGCGAATGGCGCGACACCCACATGCAGTTGCACGGAGGAGCCGCCACCATGCTGCAAGTGCAATTCACCGCCGATTGGTTTTTTGTGTCCACCGAGATGCTCGCTATTGAAAAGTATTTCAAGCCGCTGACCAACCAAATTAATGGCAAGGCGGTGCAAGTTTTCGCTGGCGGACCCGACTCGGATTGGAGCACCATTCACCAGTTTTATTTTGCTGCCATTTCAGCCGCTCGGCAGCATGTTTATATTGCCACGCCCTATCTGATTCCCACAGTAGAAATCACCACGGCATTGAAGATTGCCGCGTTGTCGAAGATTGATGTACGCATTTTGTTGCCCGAGGTGGGCGATGGCGCAATACCCAAGTGGAGCACCTATTCCTTTATTGATGAACTGCTTGAAGCAGGGGTGAAGATTTATTTCTATCAGCCCGGCTTTGTTCACAGCAAACTCATCATGGTTGATAGCACCTTTGCTTCAGTGGGCACCGCCAATTTCGATTTCCGAAGCTTGGAAACCAACTTTGAAGTCAACGCCGCCATCTATGACGTTGAAACCACCCAAGAATTGGAAGCACAATTCATGGAAGATTTATCGAAAAGTCGCCAAGTCAATCTTTCGGAGTGGGAGCAACGCCCCCGGATGCAAAAAATCAAAGAATCTTTATCGCGGATTATGAGTCCGCTGTTGTGAAATCAATTACGAATGAAGAATAGGCAGGAATGCAAATCAATACATTCTCTTCGGAAATAAAAGCTCGTTTGAGTTCTAATCTGGTCTTTCTCTTTTGTGAGAAAGACCAGATTGTGTTTTTATCTATTAAATCTATTTAAGTAGAAAGATCTGATTGCGTCCTTATCTATTAAATCTATTTAAGTAGAAAGATCTGATTGCGTCCTTATCTGTTAAATCTATTTAAGTAGAAAGGTCTGATTGTGTTTCTATCTATGGAATCTATTTAAGTAGAAAGAGCTGATTGGGTATATACCCAGTCAATATGTCGGGTTAAAACGATGGAAATTCAAAGTAATCTGCTTTGAAATGCCGGTAGTTGATGGCTTTCGCTCGGTAAATATAGGCAAACACCGCAAGGAGGAGGAGTCCGAAGAGGGCAGTGGCAATGGCTATATATAGTTGTGTGTTTTCAGACATGGTGAAAAAACGCCACGATTGAATTTGCTGATAGTAGTGCATATATAATAGTACGATCAGATTGTTGAGCGCATGACCAGCAATGCAAGCGATGATGTTGCGCGTGATTATCATGAGCCAGCCCATCAGGCAGCCGAGGCAAAAGGTGGCGGAGAATTGCCAAGGATTGAGGTGAAAGAGGGCGAAGAGTAGTCCGGAGAAGAAAATAGCTACAATCTTTGGGTAGTTGCGCATCAGTCCGTGCATGATGACTCCTCGGAAAATCAGTTCCTCGACAATTGGGGCAATGACTGCCACACGAACGAGCACGCCCCAAAAACCATATTTGTTTTCAAAGATATTGTCGAAAAGTTCCCAAAACCACGAGGGGGGAGTAATGAGGCGGTCGATGGCGGCATTGACAGGGGTGATGTAAATCTGCTGGGCAAGCAGAATGAGGGTGATGGGTATTAATATCAGAGGGTTGAATTTTTTGATAGGAAATAAATCCTGAAGCGAAGCTTTGGAGCGGAAATAGGCGAAGATGAGGATGAATGAAATCGAGCCGACATTCAGAACCACACGCTTGATTGGGTGCGAAATATAGCTGGTGCCATGATAGAAATCCCAGAGCGCAAGCGGAAAATCAATCATTGCTTGAATGAAAATATAGAGCACCACAAGGTGGACCGCCTTGAGAATTGTGGGGTAGGGCTTGATGTATTTTCGGCTCATATATTAAGATTGGCGTATTTTAATGATACAAATGTAGAAAAAAACTAGGTAGGTTTAATTGTTTTTGTATTTTTGCAAAATAATATTCGTGAGAGAAAAGATTTTGAGTGATTAATTTGTGTGAACAGATAGGTTTCAGATGATGCTAGCTGAAAAATATTTGAAATTAATTGCTTGACTATTTGGTTTGTTCAAATAAAAGTCTTTATTTTGCGGACTGTTTGAAAAACGTGTGATTCTGTAATAACAAAAAAAGACAATGGCTAGAATTTGTCAGATAACTGGAAAGAAAGCGATGATTGGGAACAATGTTTCTCACTCACATAGAAAGACTAAGCGTCGTTTTAGCCCAAACTTGTTCGTGAAGAAATTTTATCTTCCTGAAGAAGATCGTTGGGTAACATTAACTGTTTCTGCTCATGGTTTGCGCACCATCAATAAAAATGGTTTGGCTACATCAATCAAAGAAGCACAAGCAAAAGGTTATATTAACTTAATCTAATAACAAGCGAGATGGCTAAAAAAGGAAATAGAGTACAGGTGATTTTGGAATGTACAGAGCAAAAGGAAACAGGTGTTCCTGGAACTTCACGCTACGTAACAAAGAAAAACCGTAAGAATACATCAGAACGTTTGGAGTTGAAAAAATACAATCCAAACTTGAAAAAAGTAACCCTCCACCGAGAGATTAAATAATTAGATTATGGCTAAGAAAGTAGTTGCAACGCTGCAAAAAGGTGCTGGTAAGGCTTACGCTAAAGTAATCAAGATGACTAAATCTGAGAAAACTGGCGCATATACATTTCAAGAAGGCGTAGTGCCTAACGAAATGGTGAATGATTTCTTCAAAAAGTAATTTCATACTTAATGATATTAAAAGCCTCCTCGCTTTGCAAGGAGGCTTTTTTTTGTGATAATTTGCCAAATAGCCCATTGGGCTTTAATCTTAATAGCCTGGAAGTTCTGAACTCGATTCCCCGTAGGGGATTAATCTAGTAAAACATTAAGATTGAAGCCCCATGGGCTAGGCAAGGTTGCTGTGTATTTTGGCTATTAAGATTGAAGCCCTATGGGCTAACGACCTACTACAAACAACATAGAGCCATATTTTTAGTTTTAAAGCAATTTGCCTAGCGAAGAACTTTTTTTGTGATAATTCGCAATAAAATTCTTATCTTTGGCTCAAAATAAGATTATAACTATGGATACTCCTAAAAGCACGCCCTGCAAAAGAGTTACTGCATGAGTTATAATGTGTTCCCCATTTCCCTAACCCCTAATAACTAACCACTAACAACTATAATCATGGGACTATTTGACTTTTTCTCGAAAACCAAGAAGCAAGACCTCGATGAAGGATTGGCGAAAACTAAGGAAAATGTTTTTCAGAAGCTCAGTCGTGCTGTGGCCGGAAAAACTACGGTGGATGATGAGGTGTTGGATGACTTGGAAGAGGTGCTCATCACTTCCGATGTGGGAGTGGACACGACAATTAAAATCATTGAGCGCATTGAAGATCGTGTGAAGCGAGATAAATATATCAATGCGACAGAGTTAAACCGTATTCTCAAAGAGGAGATTGCTGAACTGCTGGCGGAAAACAATAGTGGTGATGTTTCGGATTTTGACTTGCCTGATAGTCCCGACCCTTATGTGATTATGGTGGTGGGGGTGAATGGAGTGGGCAAGACGACCACCATTGGAAAACTCGCCTATAATTTCAAGCAAGCAGGCAAAAAGGTGGTGCTTGGTGCTGCCGATACGTTTCGTGCGGCCGCTATCGACCAGCTCGATGTGTGGGCTAAGCGTGTGGATATTCCGATTGTGAAACAGCAAATGGGTTCCGACCCCGCGTCGGTTGCCTATGATGCGCTGACTTCGGGCAAAGCTCAAGGAGCTGATGTGGTGATTATTGACACTGCCGGTCGATTGCACAATAAAATCAACCTGATGAATGAGCTTTCTAAAATCAAAAAGGTGATGCAGAAAGTGATTCCAAATGCTCCGCATGAGGTGCTTTTAGTGCTTGATGGTTCAACCGGACAAAATGCTTTTGAGCAAGCAAAGCAATTTACTCTTGCCACCGAAGTGAGTGCTTTGGCACTTACCAAGCTAGACGGAACTGCCAAAGGTGGTGTGGTGATTGGCATCAGCGATCAGTTTAAAATCCCAGTGAAATATATCGGTATTGGTGAGAAAATTAGCGACTTGCAAATCTTCAATCGTAAGGATTTTGTGGAATCGTTGTTTTCTTAGGGAATGTTAGATTAAAAATACAACTATGGATACTCTTGAAATATTAACAGCTCACCCTCAGACGAGAGAACAAGCTTCTGCTTTAAAGGCTGTCATGAAGGCTCTTAAAATCAAATTTATGATTTCTAAAGAAGATTCTCTAGTGAGAGAAAATCAGCTGCTTGAAGAGATTCAAGAAGCGGTAGAGAATCTGAATTTAGTGAAACAAGGTAAACTAAAAGCACGCCCTGCAAAAGAGTTACTGCATGAGTTATAATGTTTTCACTATCCCTCCTTTTGATAAGCAACTCAAGCGGTTGGCAAAAAAATTTCCTAGTCTAAAGGGTGAATATACCACATTAATTGAAAGTCTCGAAGATAATCCTCGACAAGGAAGTCCTTTGTCAAACAATTGCTATAAAATCCGAGTGGCAATAAAGTCAAAGGGTAAGGGTAAATCAGGAGGAGCACGAGCCATTGCTCATGTTCAAATCGCTGGCGATAGCGTATATCTACTTGCTATATACGATAAATCCGAACAAGAAAATATCTCTGACGGTGATATTGAGCACTTACTTTCTTTTATTGAATAAGGTCTATAATCGTTTAAAACATGTCAAAATCAAAAATAAATATCATCACACTAGGTTGTTCGAAAAACTTGGTGGATTCAGAAATGCTGCTCAAACAACTAGAACTGAATGACTATGAAGTTGTTCATGATTCGGTGGATGACGATGCGAATATTGTTATTTTGAACACTTGTGGCTTCATTGCTGATGCGAAAGAGGAGTCAATCAACACGATTCTGAATTTCGTGGATGCGCGCAAAGCAGGTGAAATTGACAAGTTGCTGGTGATGGGCTGTCTTTCGGGAAGATATAAGGAGGAGATGGAAGCGGAAATGCCCGAAGTGGACAAGTTTTATGGCAAATTTGATTTCAAAGCCATCCTCAATGATTTGAATGCCGAGTTTTACGATGAAAAATTTTATCATCGCATCAAGACAACGCCTGCACACTTCGCTTATTTGAAGATTAGCGAGGGGTGTAATCGGAGATGTTCGTTTTGTGCGATTCCCCAATTTACAGGCAAACACACTTCTCGCACCATGGAAAGTCTGCTGGCTGAAGCTGAGCGATTGGCTGAAAGTGGGGTGAAAGAACTGTTGGTGATTGCGCAAGATTTGTCTTATTACGGTATTGATTTATATGGCGAAAGCAAGTTGGCAGAGTTGGTGGAAAAGCTTTCTGATATTAAAGGTATTGAGTGGATTCGTCTGCATTACACGCACCCTTCGAGATTTCCAATGGACTTGCTCCGAGTGATGCGCGAGAAAAAGAATGTGGCGAAATATCTCGACATTCCTCTGCAACATGCCACTACCGATATGCTCAAAACTATGCATCGGGGAATTACTCGTGAAGAAACAATTGAACTGCTCGAAACCATCAGAAGGGAAGTGCCTGGCGTAGTGCTTCGCACAACTTATTTGGTTGGTCATCCCGGAGAAACAGAATCGGACTATCAGGAATTGAAGCGTTTTATCCAAGAATATCCGATGGAGCGCATGGGCGTTTTTGCTTATTCCGAGGAAGACGATACTTATGCAGCCAAGCACTATGAAGACACGATTCCGCAGGAAACAAAAGAAGCACGAGCAGAGGAGTTGATGGAGATTCAGCAGGAAATTTCAGCGAAGTTCAATTATAGTCTGATTGGCAAGAAGCTTCGTGTGTTGGTGGACAGTGAAGATGAAGAGTTTTTCATTGCACGCACCGAATATGATTCGCCCGAGGTGGATTGCGAAGTTTTCTTAGAAAAAGACGACGCAATCCAAGTAGGCGAGTTCTATGAGGTGGAAATCTATGATGCGATTGATTTTGACTTGTTTGCAGAGTTGGTGTAGGTTGTTTATTTGCTTCGCTAGTTTATGGGTTTATTCGCTTTGCTAGTTTATGAGTTTATTTTCTCAATAAACTCAATCGTTGCTTCTTCAATCTCTGCTTGCGCTTGGGAATCTTTGCCATAGGCAATCACGTGCACGCCGGCGTTGAAAGCTTGCTTTTTCTTTTGCGCTGCTGGCGTTTGAATTTGGTCGAACATTTCAAGAGCTGCACTAACTTTCACCACAGGGTCTTGGTGTTCCTCATCTTGATAGTAATAGGCTAAGAAAGTAGGGCATTTCACTCGGCTGAAAGTTTCCGCATTCATGCACTCATCCACAAGCTGCTGGAGAAACACCGTGGCTTCCAATCGGTAGAAGCAATTCCAATAAAGACACTCCTCATCATCAGGATTATCATTTACGGTTCGATATTTTCCGCCATAAATCATGCGAGCAATCTGTAAACCCCACGGCTTGGAAAGCATCGATGCTCCAAAATTGTTAATCGCCACATTGGGGGAGTACAATATTAACCCATCGACTAGGTCGGGGAAGTCTGCTGCGAGTTTGAGCGAAAGCGTTCCGCCTGTGGAAGTGCTCATGAGAATTACTTTTTGTCCCAATTTGTGTGCCACTACCAAAGCGTCTTTGGCTGATTCATAGAGCGCATCGGGAGTCATGTCGAGCAAAGGTTCATCGGAAATGATGCCATGAGCAGCCAAACGAGGCAGATAGAGATTCATGCCAAAATGCTTCGCCACATTCTCATGCGTCGGCATTCCCTCCATCCGTGAAGCCGAAAAACCATGCAAATAGAGTAGGCAAAATTCTGTTTCTGAATGCAGCGAATCAGCCCACATGATGGCAGCTTCATTTTCAGACTTCACATCTAATCCTTTATCTTTCTCATGGATATAATTTTCAATATCAGCAATCGAACAAGAGATTTCAGGCAATTGCTTCGAGAGTTCTGCCTTGGGCGGTTTCGGACCAAAGGCGTAAATTAGCACCACAATCAAAAGAAGTAGTGGTAAGCGGACTTGTTTTAATTTGGACATTGGATTGTTGGATATTAGATTGTTGGATATTGGATTTCTTTGCGTCTTTCTGACTTAGCGTTTAATTCCTTGTCTTTATTTTCTTAACTTTGTATTCGATAAATGTCCGATATCTAATGTCTGAAAATCTGACATCTAAAACAATACAAATGAAATACTTTTTCATCGCAGGCGAAGCCTCAGGCGACTTACATGCGTCAAATTTAATCAAAGAATTGCATAAATGCGATTCCGAAGCAAATATTCAAGGACTAGGAGGCGAATTAATGGAGGCGGCAGGCATGAAATTGCTCCGGCACTATCGCGAAATGGCGTTTATGGGCTTCATTCCTGTGCTGATGAACTTGGATAAGGTGAAAAGCAACTTTGAATTGTGCCGAAAAAGCATTAAGGAGATGATGCCAGATGTCTTAATACTAGTTGATTATCCGAGTTTCAATCTGAAGATGGCGGAGTATGCAAAATCTCTAGGGATAAAGGTGTATTATTACATCTCACCCAAAGTGTGGGTGTGGAAAAAAGGTCGAATAAAGAAGATGAAAGTTCTTATAGATGAGCTATTTACCATCTTTCCATTTGAGACTGAGTTTTTTGCCAAACATGGCATGAAAGTGAACTATGTGGGCAACCCGATTATGGATGCGGTGTTGGCAAAGAAGACAACACAAAGTTTGGACGATTTCAAGCTTCAAAATCAATTGAATGAAAAGCCTATACTAGCTTTAGTGCCAGGGAGTAGGCTTCAAGAAATCAAATCCTTGTTACCTCGCATGCTCGAAGCCACAAAAACGATAGCTAGTCATCAATTGGTCGTTACAACAGCTCCGAACATTGATGAGGAGTTATACGAATCACTTACAACGAATTATGCAATTAAGTTAGTGAAGAATCAAACCTATGAAACACTTCAAATGGCAGATTTAGCCGTGGTGGCATCGGGTACGGTAACACTAGAAACCGCCATTTTGAATTGTCCGCAGGTGGTGTGCTATCGCATGGGTGGCGGCATGCCGCTCTATTATGCTGGCAAGTGGTTTGTGGGAATCACCTTTGTTTCCTTGGTGAACATCATTCTGAAACGGATGGCAGTGCCAGAACTTTTGCAGCATTTTTGCACGAGCGCAAACATCAGAAAAGAGCTTGATTCAATTATAAATGACGATTCCGTCCGAAATAGAATTTTAGCTGATTATCAAGAGCTATCAGAAGTTCTTGGCAGAGGAGGAGCATCGGCAAAAGCAGCGAAGTTGATGTTTTCTAAGCTTTCAAAGCTTTAGCAACCTAACAAGCCCTCTTGAGCACTCGACAACTTTAAAAAAATGAAACGAATATACCTTTTAATTATCGCTATCATCATTGCAAGTAGCTCATTTGCTCAATATTTTAGCACTGGTTCCGACCCGGGGAATATCAAGTGGGAACAGATAAACACAGAGAACTTTCAAGTGATATATCCCGAAGATTTTGAATCGCAAGCGAAGCGTTTTGCTGCCTTGCTTGAAGTGGTCTATGAGCAAGGCTATAAAACACTTGGCACAGCTCCAAAGAAAATATCGGTGGTGATGCATTCTCGGACAAACACCTCGAATGGCATGGTGGCGACAGCTCCTAGTCGAATGGAGATTTATCCCACACCACATCAGGGAATGTATGCGCAAGAGTGGCTTTCACAATTGGCAATTCATGAGTATCGACATGTGGTGCAGGTGAGTAAGATTCAGCAAGAATTGCCTAAAATCGTACATATGCTTTTGGGTGACGCAGGCACGGCACTAGTCATGGGAGCGTATCTTCCATTTTGGTTTATGGAGGGCGATGCTGTGGTAACAGAAACGGCATTGACACCGACAGGACGTGGGCGCAACCCTTCATTTCTGATGGAGAACAAAGCGCAACTTTTGGAAGATGGTCTAGTGAGTTATGACAAAATTACAATGGGTTCATATCGAGATTACATTCCAAATCGCTATGCTTTTGGCTGGTGGTTTGTGGGCGGAATCCGAAGCGAATATGGTGCTGAGGTTTGGGAAGATGTGCTTCGAAATGTGGCGCAAAAGCCTTTTTCAATCTCACCAGTGAATAAATCGCTCAAGAAAAGCACGGGGCTGACAAAGGAAGAACTTTATCAAAAACTATGGTCGGTCTATCGTGAGGAGTGGCAAAATGAGGTGGATAATTTGGAGCTCACAAACTATTTAAAATATCCGGTGAATGATTTAGAGTCCTATACGAACTACCTATATACTAATCATCTGGCAGATGGGAGCGTGGTGGCTGTGCGCAAAAGCCGGGGAGACATCACCCGAATTGTTCGGGTCAATCAAGGGCGAGAAGAAATCATTGATACTCCGGGAACAATCGTGGAAGGCTCGTTTTCAGCACGTGGAAACCTGCTGATTTGGAATGAAACACGTCCGCATATTCGCTGGACGCATGCGGCTAGAAGTGTGAGTGTACTATATAATACGGAAACAAATCAGAAAACAGTTTTCCATTCGGAAGCCAATTTGTCAAGTCCAGCGATTAGTCCAGATGGGGATAAGTTTCTTGCGGTATCAGTCAATCAGCAAGGAGAATATGCAATTCAAGTATTTGACATAAAAAATGGAAATCTACTTCAATCTGTTTCTATTTTTGAAAATAACTATATATTTTCTCCAGCGTGGGGGGCATCGGGTGAGGAGGTTTATTTTATAGGCTTAGGAAATGAGGGGAAGTATTTAGCATCGGTGAACCTCGGTAGCCTTGAGGTAAATCGCCTGTCGGGTGCTGTGAGTTATGACTTTCGGAACTTGTCCTTTCACGATGGAAAGCTATTATTTACATCGGCACAGCGTGGAATTGACAATATCTATGAACTGAATTTATCGACACAGGAAACATATCAACTGACTGAAAGTAAGTTTGGAGCGGACTATGCGCATTGGAATGGTGGGCGTTTAGACTATTCGGATTATAGCTCGAAAGGCTACACGTTGGTTTCAGCCAAAGAGGAAGAATTGAAGCGTCAGCGTGTAGATATTTCTAACTCCCAAGCTCCCAATCGACTTGCCGATGCGCTGGCAAATCAGGAACAGGGGGTGATTAATTTTTCCGAGCTTGACACGACAAGCGTGTCGCAATCCTATAAAAAGTTAGTCCATTCGGTGAATATTCATAGCTGGGCACCAGCTGTGAATGATATTACAAACTATACGATTACAATTCCTGGCATATCTTTCCAATCACAAAACAAACTAGGCACAGTGCTCAGCGATTTTGGCTATGCCTATGATCTTAATGAGCGAAGAGGGCGGACATATTTAAACTATCAGTACACCGGCTGGTTTCCGACCATCAAGTTTGGCGTGAGTTATGGAGGACGTAATTTGGAGTTAGTTATGTTAGATTATGCAGGTAATCTATTTTCTCAAAAAGCACAGTGGGATGAGTTGAAACTTTCAGCTTCGATAGGAGTGCCACTGAAATTCAGCTCAGGAAAATATTCGCAAAGCATTCAGCCAAGTGTGGGCTACAGCTTATCGCAGGCGTTGAATCTTGCAGCGAATAGTCTGATTTCCATTTCGAGTTACAATGCGCTGAATTACCAATTGTATCTTTCAAACGTTTTACATCAATCAGAGTTGGCATTGCAACCAAAGTGGGGACAGGCATTGCAATTTAACTTTGTAAACTCTCTCCAAAATCTGGATGATTACGGATCTCAAATGTCAATCATTACAAATCTATACTTTCCTGGACTATCAAAATACGATGGCATTAAGATCTATGGTGGATATCAGTGGCGAGATGAACAACGGATAAGTGCCTATAATGATTTTGTTCGAATGGCAAGAGGGTATAGCGCACTATCCAATAAAGAACTCTACACAATCGGGGTGAATTATGCCTTTCCAATTTGCTATCCAGATTGGAGTCTCGGCAAGCTAGCCTATATTCAGCGTATCACGGGAAATCTATTCTATGACCAGTCGAATACAATGGCTGAAGCTATTGCAGAGAGTTACCCTATGCAAAAGATTAGCATTTTAAACCAATATTGCTCCTATGGTTTAGAATTATATAGTGATATCTATGCACTCCGTTTGCCAGCTCCGATTAAAATCGGATTTCGATCGGTCTATCTGCCCACAACGAAATCCTTTTTTGAGGAGTTTATCTTGTCAGTGAATGTGTTTGGGATATAAACTTCATACAGAAAAATGACCGCACTATCGCATTTACAAATGTAAATCGCCGCAAAGTATCAGTAGCTATTTCGTTCAAAAAAAGCTATTCACTCACATCGTATTCTAGATTATTTCCTGCATACAGTACGTAAAAACACCGAAGTTAAATTAACTCGTCGATCAGACTTCTAGGGTCAGGGATAATTTAGGGTCGGGGGATATTATAGTTATTATCTGCATATCCGATTTATCTGAGTAATATTGAAAATTATAGTCTGAATACGCTGTATCTTGTCGTGCTACGAACTATTTTCGATACGACACATTTGTATTAGCTTGAAAATGTAGCCCGGAAAATCTGTATATCTTCATTCACCACAGACGAAAAATAGCACATTTATTCGTCAATATTGCATAGACTTTGTCAAGTACACTCTTTATATATAATAACGTCCTTGATTTCTGTCGCTTTAGACTCATTTTTTTTAGGCTTAGTCAGTATTTTATCATCTCGCCTTGTGTCGAGATGATAAATTTACACGACCACTTATTTACAAATGTAATCACTCGCAAAAACGCACTCCTCTGGATTTGTAGATAGGGTAGGGACATGCCTGATGTTACTTATATACTCTTACCTTTTTAAATACATATCTGTATTCCATGATATTCATTACCCCCTTGTTATCGAACGTATTATTCCGTATATTTCAATTGCCATGTATTCATCTCTTGTCATTTTGACACAGGTACATTTCAAAATTGTATCGTACACTATTTCAGTAAAATACCACTTTTTATTCAAGTTAAAAACATGAAATGTTGTACATGATGCCATTCAGTCGTCTTTCAACACTATTTACTTTAACTTTTAAAATTAATAATCAGTTATTTAGCCGACTTTACGAAAGCATCTTATTGACTATACTTTTTTAATACTATACCACTTAGTACACCTCTGATAAACACCTATAGCATACTTGATAAACAGTAGAATACAGATCTATCGGATTAAATTGCATTTAACAACGAGAATGGAGTATAGACCACTATGAGCTCCATTATTTTCTTTTCCGTTACTCTAAACAGCTTGTATTACATGTGCTATTTCCTGATTTTCATCTCATACTCTTGAGGCTAATTCAGAGGGTTTAATTCTTCAAATATTCTCCTCGATTGTAAATATAATAGACGAATGAATATACTGCATATATGTTTCACTTTTGTAGCATGTATCTCTGGGCGTTCTTGCACTTTATATATGTAACTTTTGTAATTTTACTTTTGTATTTTGGAAGTTTCAAATATTGCGTTACTTTTGTATATCTCTAAATTTACAAATATGGAATCTCGAATTCAGCACATTTTGGATCTAAAGCAAATAACTGCAAAAGAATTTGCAGACACTATTGACGTACTTCCGTCTAATGTCAGCCACGTCTTGAATAAGCGCAATAATCCTAGCTATCCTTTCATTGAAAAAATTCTGAGCGCCTATCCTGACCTCAATGCACGTTGGTTGATTTTAGGCGAAGGAAATGCATTTGATTATGTTAGTAATGAAATTCAAGAAAAAGTGATCGATCAAGACTTGTTTAGCCAACTTGAAGTTGAAAAAATTCCAGAAGTTCAGCCATCTATCAAATCTGAAACAATGAAGCTTGTGGATACCGAAGTATTACAGGAATCAATTTCAATAGACATCCCGAAAATGGCAAAAGAGGTAGAAGAGAAAAAGCCCATCCGCCAAATAGATCGCATTATCACGTTTTATTCTGACCAAACATTTGAAGAATTTTTTCCGAAGAATTGAGTAAAACATTATCTTTGCCAGAAATAAAGATAATATATGAAAACTGTCAGAGAACTTCTCCTTATAGAGAACGCTCAGCTAAATCATGACAACTTCAGATTAGTTTTGGAATCTGATTGCCCACTGCCGAGCATAAAGCCAGGTCAATTTGTGAATGTCGAGATTAAAAAATCTACGGAAACATTCCTTCGCCGACCTTTTTCAATTTTAGATGCCGATGTTGAAAATAATCGCATCTCCCTGCTTGTGAAAATTCTAGGTAGAGCTTCCAAAGTGCTCACCACATATGAAGTCGGAGAAAAAATTAGTGTTGTTTTTCCTCTAGGCAATGGTTTCACACTGCCTTCACCTGAGGATAATATCCTTCTTATTGGTGGTGGAAGTGGCGTTGCTCCGATGCTTAATCTCGCTAAGAAATGTGGACTTCCAAAGGCACAAGTATATTTGATTTTGGGCGCACGTTCGCAAGCCGACCACATTGATTCATCGAAATATGAGCAGTATGGAGTGATTCACAAAGCGTCAGAAGACGGTAGTGTCGGAGAAAAAGGCTATGTAACAAACCATACCATATATAGTCAGCTCTCTCAATTCTCAAAAATATATACTTGCGGTCCAGATGTCATGATGCGTGCTATTGCGGCTGATGCCAAGAAGACTGGTGTCTTCTGCGAAGCTTCGCTTGAAAACATGATGGCTTGCGGATTTGGCGCTTGCTTGTGCTGTGTAGAGAAAACAAAAAAAGGAAATCAATGCGTGTGTTCAGAAGGACCTGTATTTAATGTAAACGAATTGACATGGTAGATTTATCTGTAAATATCAAAGGTTTAAAGTTTAAAAATCCTGTTCTAACTGCCTCCGGAACATGTGGATTTGGCGAAGAGATCGCCGACTTTATTAATTTGGAAGAGTTGGGCGGCATTATCATGAAAGGTACGACGCTCAATCCACGCGAAGGCAATGACTATCCCCGTATGGCAGAAACACCTTCGGGAATGTTGAATGCTGTGGGACTTCAAAATAAAGGCGTAGATAATTTTATCCAGAATATTTATCCGAATATCAAAGACATAGATTCCAACTTCATTGTCAATGTGAATGGTTCTTCGATTGAAGAATATGTGGCACTTACCGAGCGAATCAATGAACTGGATAAAATTCCAGCTATCGAACTTAACATCAGCTGCCCGAATGTGAAAGAAGGCGGCATGGCATTTGGTGTAAGTCCAGAATCAGCAGCAAATGTGGTGCGTGAAGTGCGCAAAGCCTATGACAAGCCAATGATTGTGAAGCTTTCGCCCAATGTGACGAATATTGCTGAAATTGCGAAAGCTGTGGAAGCTGAGGGTGCAGATGCGGTTTCGCTAGTGAATACTTTTTTAGGCATGGCAATCGACATCAATAAACGTCGTCCAAAACTTTCAACAGTAACTGGCGGACTTTCAGGACCAGCCATCAAGCCCATTGCCTTACGTATGGTGTGGCAAGTGGCGCAAGCGGTGAATGTGCCCGTCGTTGGATTGGGAGGAATCTGCACAGCTGAAGATGCAATTGAGTTTTTGCTTGCTGGAGCTACGGCTGTGCAAGTAGGAACTTCAATTTTCCTAGACCCTCAGAGTCCCATTAAAATCGTGAATGGCATTGCGGATTATCTCAAAAGGAATAATTTTTCATCTGTAAACGAAATAATAGGAGCTCTTGAAAAATAGATTCAGAAAAATATTTATTGGTCTTTTTTTAATTTTAGCATTAACCTTAGCCTGTCTGAATCCTGTTAATCGATCCTTAACACCAAAATATAAAATTGAGCAACAAGGTCTGAACGATCGCATCACCAATGAGTTATCTTCCTTTTCGGGCTCCACTTATATCGAAAAGGAAATGGAGCGTTTTCTTCGGACATGGAATCTCAAAGGTGCGTCGATAGCTATTGTCAAAGATGAGCAGTTGGTATATGCCCACGGATTTGGCATTGCCGATTTGGATAGTAACGTGGTACAGCCAAGTCATCTTTTCCGTGTGGCGAGTATTTCGAAGCTCATCACTGCAATTGGTATCATGCACTTGGTGGAAGATAAAAAGCTATCGCTTGATGACAAGGTTTTTGGGGCTGATGCTATATTAAAGTATAAGGTTTTCGACGAAGTTAGAGATAAAAGCTTGTACAGAATCACAGTGCGCGATTTATTGGCACATGCTGCTGGTTGGTCGCAAAGATATGGCGACCCTGCATTTCTGCCGTTGAAGATTGCAGAACTTGTAGAAGACGAAGCTCCTGCCACAATGTATAGTTATTACAAGTACATTGCAAGCCGTCGGCTGACATACAGACCAGGGACGAGCTACTCTTATTCAAACATGGGCTATATGTTTTTGGCTGATGTCATTTCTACCGCAAGCGGCATGCCCTATGAAGACTACATTCGCAATCATATTCTGATACCTAATGGAATATATGACATGCATATCGGGGCTTCGTTTCAATCAGACAAACGAACTAATGAGGTAAACTATTGGGTGGAAGAAGAAAATGATTCGATTCCTTGTTTTGATGGCTCTGGACAGCTTGTGTCTAAAGCAAATGGTGGAAACCATATTGAATTGCTAGGAGCTGCAGGTGGCTGGATTTGTTCTGCTGTGGAATTGGCTCGGCTTATCACTTTGATTGACGCTCAGGATCGTGTGCCCGATATTTTATCGCGGGAGTCGATTGAGATCATGACCAATCAAAAACGAACCGAAGGACCTCTTGGTTGGAAATCTATCTATTCAAACAATGCTTGGATCAGAACTGGCAGCATGGCAGGAACTAGTGCTGCAATCAAACGAATGGAAAATGGATATACTTGGGTATTTATTTCCAACACTAGCATGTGGAAAGGAAGTAAATTAGACCGAAATATAAATTATCTGATGACCTCAATCTTGCATCGGACTAAGCATTGGCCTGAGCAAGACTTGTTTAATTATTACTTTGCAAAAGATGATCCGCTGGCAGATTTTCTAAGTAGTTTTGACACAGACAAATACAACTCATAATTCATATTATGATAATTATTATTAATATGGGAAAATACACCATTGCCTTTAACATGTACTTTTTAGTAAGCTTTTTATCCTTGTGTTCTTTCTTCCCAGGACGTTTTCCCTTTCACATCTAACCCTTTTTTTGAAAAAACTACCATGCTGATAATGTTTATTCCACTGAAAGTTATTACGTTTGTTCATCTCTGTGATCGTTTTGCTATTTCATAACATCTTAACTTTATATATAATGCCTAATTACGTCATTCGCCTAAGCGAAAACGGCTTAACTCAAAAGCCAATACTTGATAATTTATCGTCATTAATCATAGATGGTAAGTGTGTCATCGTGTTGTCATCACCTAAACACCTACTTGAATCTATTCACACGGCAGCTCAAATCTTAACCGATTCACGGACAGATTGCGATTCAATCGTTACTGCAATCAAGTCTGACATAGCAGATTTGATTAAATCTTATGGTTTTGCAACAAATCCTGCTATTGAGACACTTGTTCAAAGGCTTGAAATTCTGCTCAAAGGAATAAATTATACTGGAAGCTTATCTCCCATGATTCACGATCAAATTTTGTCATATGCAGATAAAATTTCAGCTTTTGTATTTAGTGAATATCTTAGAATTAACAACATTAACAATCAATACATTACACCCGAAGAACTTGGATTGATTGTTTCCGAAGAATATGGTAATGCGACCATTCTATTAGCACAGAGCCAACAAAAACTAAACACGTCAATACTCTCTAATATCAATGTTGTTCCTGGCTCTCACGGCATCAGCTTGTCGGGGAAAACTGTTCGTATTGGATTTCAAGCTGCTGACTACACAGCATCCGCTTTGGCAACATTACTTCAGACCGATAATTTGGAGCTTTGGAATATTAACACCCCATTTAAAACCGCAGATTCCAAAATAATAGCTGATGTGGAATTTGTCAATGAACTCAGTTATGCTGAAGCATCTGAATTAGCCTATTTCAATTCTTGCGCAAGTATTCATCCTCGAATTGTCGATCCGCTTTTGGAGAATAATATTCCTATTAAAGTTTATCAACTGACCTCTGATGGGAAAAAGCTGATGACCACCATTTCTTCTCAAGAGAATATCAGTCCTGAGGTTGTGAAAAGCGTTGCTCATTCCGATGATATTGCGCTGCTAAAACTATATGGTCCAGGTGTCGGATTTAAATCTGGTATTTTGGCCAAGGTAACAACTGCCCTTCATCAGAATAACGTTAATATTCGGTCGGTGATAACTGCTCAGACTAGCATTAATTTCATTATCGAAAGACAGTATATCAAGGCTGTGAAGCGGATAATATCCGACCTTGATTTACTCTCTATTTGCAAGTTTGAAATCGAAGATTGTGTAAGTCTTCTAGCTATTATTGGGCATGGCATGCAAAGTAAGCATGGAGTATCTTCGAATCTTTTTGCAGCGATGTCAGATTTGGAAATCAATGTACTGCTTAGTGGTTCTGGAGCATCTGATTTAGTCAGCTATATTGTCGTTAAAGAATCCGATAGCGAAAAAGCAATTACGGAAATTCACAAAACATTCTTTAAGTCTAACATCTAACAAGCCAATATCTAATCTTCGCCCATGCCTTTAAATATCCCTGATAAGCTGCCTGCTATTGAGCTGCTTCAAAAAGAAAACATCTTTGTAATTGACGAATCGCGTGCAAGTAGCCAAGATATTCGTCCGCTTAAGATTGGCATTTTAAACTTGATGCCAATCAAAGTAACGACAGAGACTGACTTGTTGCGAGTGCTTTCCAACACTCCCCTACAAATTACAATTGATTTTCTTAAAATAAAAAATCACAGGCATACTCACACCTCGGCAGAACATATTGAAGCCTTCTACAAAAATTTTGAAGATGTGAAGCACGAGAAATACGATGGGTTAATTATTACTGGGGCTCCTGTGGAGCATCTTGATTTTGAAGACGTGTCGTATTGGGACGAACTTCAAAAAATAATGAATTGGTCAACGACCAATGCCATGTCTTCCCTATTTATTTGCTGGGCTTCGCAAGCTGCATTGCATCATTTCTATCGTGTGCCAAAATATCCTCTTGATAAAAAGATGTTTGGGATATATTCTTGTAATATAAAAGACAATAGAATCCCTATTTTCCGTGGCTTCGACGACTTCTATCAAGTGCCACACTCGCGCCACACTGAAGTGAGAAAAGAAGATATTCAGAAAATCAGCAAGCTTGAGATTATATCCGAATCGGACATTGCTGGAGTGAATTTAGTGATGAGTCGAGACGGTCGACAGTTCTTTGCTTCGGGGCATTCGGAATATGCTCGGCGAACGCTTGACACGGAATACAAACGCGATCTTGACAAAGGGCTTAACATCGAAATACCTGTCAACTACTACCCCAACGACGATCCCAACAAAAAGCCAATCCTCAGTTGGCGTTCGGGAGCCGACTTACTATTCACCAATTGGTTGAACTATTACGTCTATCAAAAGACACCATATGATATTAGTTCCATTAAATAAAAAAACACATCTAAACAATATGAAAGACAGATGCCAATACAAAATAGCACAGCCCTCGACTGATTTTTTGGAAGAATTCAAACGAGTTCAATCCAATCCGGTGTACTTCATGAAGCATTATTGGAATACTCTAAATGCTGACAATCAAATGGAATTATCAAAAGAAGAACGCGAAGAGTTGTATGACCAACTAGGCACTAAGCCGATAATAAAACAAGAAATGTTTGGGCAATATATCCAATGGATAGAAGAAATGAAACAACTCGGTTTTGAGAATTGGGAAATGCATCTAATCGAAGACGCATCGGAAGAATAGCGAATTTTACCTTAGCTTTCAATTTGCTTAGCTCCCCTTCTCTTATCGAGCATCAAGCCTCCTGCCATGATTAGGCTTGAACTCAAAATCACAATCAACAATGCACCATTGCCAGGGAAATCAGGGGTTTGAAAATTTTCAGGAATAGCATAAAACAGTAGTATTGAAATCAATCCGCGAGGTGCTAGAAACACTTGAGGCATCATATCTTTGCGATCGAAAATGCTAAAGCTAAACACGCGCACGAGATACATCACCAAAATAAATATTCCACTCATTATCCACACCAAGGAATCAGAAAGCACATCGAGCGAAAGGCTAATCCCAAAGACGACAAAAAAGAAAGTACGCACTAAAAATGACGTCTCAATGGTAATCATATTGAAATTGTCAAATACATTGTCGATAGCATCATCCTTTAGCAAAGTTCGGAGCTTTCCTTTCGGAATTAGCTTATAATTGCTGAGCAGCAAGCCAAAAACCAAGATAATCAACAAGGACGACAAGTGAAACATCTTCGCTACCGCATACAACAACACGAGGATTGATAGGAATAAAAAGAACCTAGCTTGCCCCTTGATATTTTGAATAATCAACAATAATCCATAGCTAAGGACTACTGCCAACACAATCGTTAATAAGATGTTGCCACCCAATTTCAATGCCATCTGCCCCATGCTTTCCAATTCGTAATTGTCTATCAAGAAATAAAATAGCATGATCCCCAATATATCCGAAAAAGTGCTTTCGTAAATCATAAACTCTCGTTTATGCTTACTCAAATTGCCCACACTTGGGATGATGATTGCCGAACTCATGATGGAAAACGGTATCGCATGAATCAAAGCGGGCAGGAAGCCTATATTTTGGATAAACAGTTGAATAATCCATGTAATCAAAATGGATGTGGCTGCTAATGACACCAAAGCAATGCCAAACGACTTCCAGATAATTGATCGTTTTTCTTTCCCGAGCTTCAAATCGAGTGCAGCCTCAAGCACAATCATAATCAGACCAACAATACCGAGTATTTCCAAAATATCAAAATACTCAGGCTCGATGCCAGCATGATTTAACAGCAACCTCGCTCCCATGCCGAGCAATATCAGCATCAATACACTAGGGATATTTGTCTTCTTAGCAAGCACGTTAAACAAAAACGACACGATGATAACGATACACAGCGATATTACAAAGATATATGGACTCATGACTCAGTTTAATCAGTTTTAATATGTTGTGCAAAATAAAAAAAATCCGTTGCATCAGCAACGGATTTTTCAATATTTCGATAAAATAGCTAAATCTATTTTCTTTCCGACACAATTTTTTGTGTGTCTAGCGCAATCATTAGCTCTTCATCGGTTGGCACAACCAGCACATCTACTTTTGAACTATCGGAACTAATTTTGCCTTCCGTGCCATAAATCGCTTTGTTTCTTGGGATATCAAGCTCGATGCCTAGATATTCCATCTCTTTGCAGACACCTTCACGGATATACTCTGCATATTCGCCAATGCCACCAGTAAACAGCACAATATCTACCCCACCCATAGCCGCAATATACGAACCGATATACTTTTTAATCTTATAGCAGTACACTTCGAGTGTCTGGATTGCTTGCTCATTGCCGTCAAGCGAAGCTTGGCGAATTTCACGCATATCCGATGAAATACCTGTTAATCCAAGTATTCCAGAGTGTTTATTCAACAAAGTGTCTAACGATTTTCTACCGATATTTTCTTTCTCCATGATGAAAGTAGCGGCACCCACATCAAGGTCGCCAGCTCTTGTTCCCATGATTAGACCTTCCAAGGGAGTGAAGCCCATTGAAGTATCCACCGACTTACCATTTTTCACCGCAGCAATTGATGCGCCATTACCCAAGTGGCAGCAAATCACTTTGGAAGTTTCATAATCTTTTCCCGCCATTTCGCATGCTCGACGTGAAACATAACGGTGGCTCGTGCCGTGGAATCCATAACGACGAATGCCATATTTTTCATACAACGATTTGGGGATACCATACATGTAAGCCTTAGGCTCCATCGTTTGGTGGAAAGCCGTGTCGAACACACCCACTTGAGGCACGCCCGGAATTAAATCCTCAATCGCCTCAATACCTTTGATGTTTGGAGGGTTGTGAAGCGGTGCTAAGCTGGTGCATTGCACCAATGCGTTAATCACATCGTCGGTGATAAATTCTGATGAGCTAAAAAACTCGCCACCATGCACCACTCGATGACCAACCGCATCAATTTCGCTAAACGCCTTGATGCAACCATATTTCTCACTGCTCAAAACACCTAGAATATACTCAATTCCTGATTTATGGTCAAGAATTTCGCCTTCAAAGGTGATTGACTGACCATCATCGGTTTTATGCTTAAGGAATGAACCTTTCATTCCGATTTTTTCAATAGCTCCTTTAGCAATCACATGCTGGTCGGTCATATTGAAAAGCTGATATTTAATCGAACTACTTCCGCAGTTTAGTACTAAAATCTTCATATTAATTTTCGTCTGTTGGTTGAATGGCAACGCCATTTTCATCATATGTATAAAAACCTTTGCCAGTGCAAACTCCCAATTGCTTTGCACGAACCAATCGCTTGATATAGGGTGAAGGCTTATATTTCACATCGCCGAACTCATTATATAGATTATCCATCCAGCGAATCACCTTGTCCAGACCCACTTGGTCAGCCATCTCAAACGGACTGATGCGCATGCCGAAACCAATGTGCATACTCTCATCAATGTGCTTGATTGAAGCCACGCCTTCCATCAGCATTTCGCAAGCCTCGTTTAGGGTCATCACAAACATGCGAACTACAATCAGACCAGCCGATTCAGCCACTGGAATTGCCTTGCGATTAATCATATTCACAAATGTGCACACTCGCTCGAAAGTAACGTCTGAAGTGTGCAAACCTTTCACCACTTCCACCATCTTCGCATCGCGCGATGAGGTCAAGTAGTGCAAACTCACACAGCGGTCTTTGTGTTTCAAATCCGTTGAGAGTTCGGTGATAACAATCGTTGTTGAATTGGTTGCGATGATACATTCAGGCGAAACCACCTCTTCAATTTTTTTGAAAATCTCTTTACGTTGCTCCAATTTGCCGCCACGATCCACCGCACGAATAGCCTCAATCACAAAATCACAACCTTTCAATTGCTTATAATCTGTTGTGCCTTCGATGCGTGAAAGAATTGCACGCTTCTCGCCTGCTGTGATTCCCCAGCCTGCAATGCGCTCATCTAAAACCTTTTCGATACCTGCAAACGATTCTGCAATGCGTTCTTCGGAAATCTCGATGAACACCACTTCAATTCCATAGGTACTCGCCACACGAGCGATGCTTTGTCCCACCGAGCCGCAACCGACCACACCAATTTTAGAGAAAAGATTTTGTGATTTTCCTTTCTTCACTAAGCCAAACTCTTCAATGGCTTCTATTATTTCTTTTGACATATAATCTTTGGTTTATTATGCTTTTGCTGCTTGATTGGCTGTGATAGCCACGAGGTTCACAATATCAGTTACCGAACAACCGCGCGACAAGTCGTTGATTGGTGCTGCCATTCCTTGAAGAATTGGTCCGATAGCTTCTGCGCCTGCCAAGCGTTGCACGAGTTTATAGCCAATATTCGCTGCTTCCAATCCGGGGAATACCAAGATATTGGCATGACCAGCCACTTCACTTTCAGGAGCTTTCAACTTCGCCACCTCAGGAATCAATGCGGCATCCAATTGCATTTCGCCATCCACTTTCAAAGCTGGGTTCATCTCTTTTGCAATGCGAGTGGCACTTGCCATCTTGTCCACCAAGGGATGTGAAGCCGAACCTTTTGTCGAGAAGCTCAACATCGCCACACGAGGATCCATGCCCACAATCGCTTGCGCTGTTTTAGCGGTAGTTACCGCAATTTCAGCCAATTGCTGGTCGTTAGGGTCGGGCATCACGGCACAGTCGGCAAACATCAAGATGCCATCATGACCGAAATGTGGGTCATTCACAAACATCAAGAAAGCACCTGAAACCACGCTCACTCCGGGCAATGTTTTCACAAATTGGAAAGCTGGGCGAAGCACATCGCCAGTCGCATTGATTGCGCCAGCCACTTCCCCATCGGCATCGCCACATTTAATCATCAAAGGAGCAAAAACAAGAGGGTCGTTGAGCATTGCCAAAGCATCTTCTTTAGCCAAGCCCTTACTTTTGCGGATTTCACACATCTTTTCGGCATACACCTCACGACGTTCATCAGTCGCAGGATCTACAATCACAGCGCCTTTAATATTCACTCCGATCTCCTCAGCTACTTGATTAATTTCACCCGGATTTCCTAGCAAAATCACTCGTGCAATTCCATCTTTCAAGATAATTTCAGTAGCTCTAAGTGTGCGAGGTTCAGAACCCTCTGGCAGCACGATGCGCTTTTGCGCCTCTTGTGCATTTTTGATAATTTGTTCTAGTAACTTCATTATTATAATTTTTTTAGTATCGAGATTTTTTGATTTTCCATTTCAGACCGCAAAGTACGCATAAATACGATAACTTGGAACTTATTTAGTGTTTTTTTTTAAAGTTCCTAAGTGCCTGAGTACCTAAGTACCTGAGTAGCTTCGCCAGTGGGAACTCAGGCACTTAGGAACTTAGCTACTCAGGTACTTAGGCACTTAGGCACTCAAGCACTTCCCTACCCTTTCTCACTCAATTCCAGCCAGCGCATTTCTTTTTCGTCGAGTTCGTCCTTTAATATAGCATAGCGTTCTGACTTTTCTAAAAGTTCTTGCGGTGTCAGTTCTCCCGAGTTCATCGCTGTTTCTAAGGCTTCTTTTTCTTCTTCCAGCTTCGGAAGTTCGAGTTCCAGCTGTTCAAATTCTCGTTTTTCGTTGAAAGAAAGCTTGGCGGTGTTCTTCTTTGGAGCTTTATTTTCAATCGGTTTAGGCTTCTCTTGTGCGGCTTCTTGCTTCCGAAGCTCCTCTTGTTCGTCTGCCCAATTCCGATAAATCGAATAATTGCCGGGGAAATCTTTGATATTGCCATCACCATC
>JBKECD010000082.1:0-6209 GCA_047974225.1 Mangrovibacterium sp. | reverse complement strand
CTCGGGTCAAGTTCAAAAAACGTTTTGGCAATAAATTATGCACTAATGTTAATCTTAAAGGACTTTATTATATTCCAGTAGCACCTTAAAGTTACTGACAGATGAAAAATAAAGAAAAATATTGAATATGCAAGCTACACCAAATACCCAATCCAGCTTTAACTTCGGCGAGGTATTCCTTGAGGAACGCAATAATACTTGGAACACGCCTTTCCTTTTCAATGGAAAAGAATTGGATGAAGAAACAGGTTTGTACTATTACGGGGCGAGGTATTATAATCCGAGGACTTCAATCTTCTATGGTTGCGACCCTTTGATGGAGGAGTATTTCTGGCAATCTCCATATGCTTATGCTGCTAATAATCCTGTTAGGTTTATTGATTGGAATGGGGAAGGTCCCAAAGATAGGGTTGCAATTGCTAAAAGTTTCTTAGGGACTCCATACAAACAAGAAACAACAAAGTCTTTAAGAACGAATATGGATAGCTCAGCTTTAGAGTATATGGATTGTTCAGAGTTTGTAAGTCGGGTAATGGCTGGCGATGGTATTACTGATAGTGTTGAGTGGAAAACATCTAGCCAATTATCAACTGAATTAGGTAAAGATTTTGAGAAAAGTAAAACTCCTCAAGAGGGTGATATTATTGCATGGAGTGGACATGCAGGGATTGTTGAGTCATATGATGAGGACTCTCAAGATGTTACGGTTCTGCATGCAACAAGATATACAAAAAAGGATGGTACAAAGGTTGAGCAAGCTATACGAGAAAAATACAGTCTCAATTATTACTCCAAAAAAGGAGCTGGATTTTATCATCCTAGAGCGGAAACAGCAGATGTCATGGGGAATACTTATGATGCTGGATTGATAGAGGGAGTTGTAATTCATGAAAATAAGTCTGCATATATAGAGTCTATACGACCACAAATAAATCAACGAGATGCGAATTTGCAATAAATTAAAGATTCTGTTTTGTCTGGCAATTATGGTTTTAGCTAATGACAATTCAGCGTTTTGCCAATCCGTTATATTGGACGAACAATGCGATTGGGAAAAATACGAACAGGCTTATAGCCCTGAAGAAAAGCTAAGGAGAATAGACGGGATTGATGATGAGCTTCTCGTTTATTTAAAGTCGAATCAGCTATTTGAAAGCAATATTTGTAATTTCCACTTTATAGACTATAATCTAGATGGAAATGTCGATATTATATACAGCGGGTGTGCTGGAACAGATACTGAACGGACGTTGATATTTGAATTGCAAGATAAGATCTTTATAAAGACAATGGATAAATTTGGAAAGATAATAGCCATAAATACAGTATTGGGCAATAACCTACCTCCTCTTTCTTTTACTCTAAAGCAGAAAGCATGTTGTGGCGGAATAACGATTGTTTACGAAGTCTATCATTCCGTACACATGCACGAATCCTCCGAATTGCAGCTTGGATTCAAATACAGTCTAATTGAAGATACATTTCTCCCAAGTACTTTTTTTGAGCAACCTAAATATTTTGAAGTAAAAAATGATGGGTATTTCTTGCGCTCTGCTCCGTTGATTGATAATAATAGCGATAGTAATGAATTTTATCTCAACGGAAACATTGTGGCGCAATACCCGATTGATTCAAAAGGATATGCTATTGCACAGCAGGAATCGGATGATGGCAGGGTATGGTGGTTTGTGGTGATGACCAATAATAAAGGTGCCCTAGAAAGCATCTTTGATACCGCTGGAAATAATGAAAACAACTGCATAGGTTATGTTATGGGCTGGATGAGTAGTAGATATCTAAAAATTATTTAGAAGATGAAAAAACTATGTTGTACACCTTTTAATAGCACTCAGAACACGATCTAGAAAAGCAACGTTAAATAAGTCGTGATATTTTCAACTTTTCAACTCCACGGCAAACGAAATTCTAAAGGTGTTTTCAAGTGGCGACACCCTAGAGAATGGGTATAGATACGCCACATCAAACGATATCGTATTCCATTTTGTACCCACGCCAAGAGTTAGATATTCACGTCCCCCCTTTTGTTTGCTTTCATAGAAATAGCCTGTTCGTATTGCCAATTGATTAGCGTGCCAATATTCCAGTCCTAGTGAAGTAGTTATTTCCCTTAATTCCTCCCTTAGTGAGGCATCAGAAAACGAACGAAACACTGCACCGACAACCGAATAAACTTTAGTTCCAGATGCAACATTGCTTGTTGAAGAGCGATAATTTTCCGATGGCACTAGAAGCTTGTTGAAGTCTAAGGCAAAGCAAAAGCGATTGTATTTGTCAGCCTCCCAGTCAAAAGCTGTTCCCACTTTTAAATTAGCAGGCATAAAATCTTTTGTTTTTCCACCATCATAAGAAATAGGAGTACCGATATTCGACATTGTTATTCCCATCGCCCACGCATTTTTCTTGGAGCTATTTTTCTTGCTGCGATAAAAGAAAGCCACATCTGTCGCAAATGCATGTAATTAGCAAATTAAAAACCATCAAATTTTCGCAAATAGAAATCGCCAGTAAAATAGGCTGTTTTCTGTATGATTATTCACTTTGTTTCATTCGTTTCAGCGAGCTATAGCTCGCTGAAACGAATGAAACAAAGTTTACTTGTCGCTAAATATATTTTTTCGATTTTCCATTCTATAGCTCATACCATCGAGTTTTATGACCTCACATCGATATAAGATTCTGTCCAATAAAGCGGTTGCTAAGACTTCATCCTCCATCGATTCAGCCCACTGTTTGGGGGATTTGTTGGTAGTGATAATCAGAGAGCATTGTTCGTGCAAATGGTTGATTAAATTGAACAACGCCACCGCTTCATTTTTCTTAATGGGAAACAGCATAATGTCATCAATGGCTATCAAATGAGCTTTCAGATAACGATTATAGGAGCTTAGAGCAGTGGAGGTGAGTTCCTTGGTGCGCAGGATGTTTATCAAATCTTCCATCGTGGTAAAATAAGCTTTGTAGCCCTTTGCCACCGCATCGTTTATCAATCCTGCTGCTATAAAGGACTTGCCTGTACCGCTAGGTCCCATTAATACTAGATTATACACCTGATCAACCCAAAGCATCTCTCTTAACTCACCCATCTGCTTTGGTGTGATACTCGATGAAACCTTATAATTATAGTTCTCTAGGTTGTGATGAAGAGGAAGCTTTGCCAGCTTTACTCGTCGCTCTAAATCATTGCGCTGGCGCTGTCCCACTTCTTGCTCTAGCAGGTGCTGGGTGTATTCCAAATAGCTCGGCTGGTCTATTTGTGCCGAGTGGATAAATGCCTCTGCCTTGTTGCGTATCAAGGTCAGCCGAAGGGTGTCTGCTAGCTGTTTGATTTGTTTAATTTGTTCGTTCATTGCATTAATTTTTGGTAAGTGTCGATAGTACTGTATTGGGGGTGATAGGCTGCTTGGGTGGGCAAACTGCCTTGTATCTCTATTTGAGGCGTCACAATCCGCTGCTGAGCCTCACTTTCAGCTTGATAGCTATATGCCACCTCAGTTAAAGCCTGCGCATTAAACAAGGAGTTTTCCACGCAAAAACGGGTCGATTGCTCCCAAAAAGCAACTTCAATCTTCGAATAATGACGCTTGAGTAATGATAGATTATCGCGGAGATAGCGTTGTTTCTTAGCACTCAATTGACCGATGAACTCCTTGTATAAAGGGATGTTTTTAAACAGCGTATCAACTTCGTTTTTCAAGATCTCTAAACTTTGACTTTTATCGCGACGGTGATCGGAGTTACTAATGGTTCGTCCTCGTTCTGAACACTCCAAATGAGTGGCAAGCAAAGTGTTGTCGCTGGAAAATAGATGAATAACACCATCTTCTGATTGCAATAGAACACGACTATGTACGCCTTGATAAGTTCCTAAAGGAAGTGTGTAGAAATTACCTTTGTAGCTGATGCTATTGTCTTTACGAACTTTATAGGACTGAAAGCTTGGAGTGGGAAGCTCTTGAGCTTGATAGGGAAGCAGGTAGGGCTGCTCTATCAACCATTCTTGATGTGGAATCTTTTGTATTCCAGCGTGTTTCTTTCCATTGCCTGTGCGCTGAAGCCAGCCCAAAGCTGATTCGTTTAGAGATTGATCATCGGTATAGATGCGACCTGGTAGAAAGTTTTTCTTCACAAAACCAACTACATTCTCCACCTTACCTTTACTCTGCGGATCGGCTTTGCGACAAAAGACAGCTGTGAAAGGCATGCTCGACAAATAAGCTTGGAAATCTTGCGTTAAGAGTAAATCTCCCAAATTTTCCGAAACCATCAAAACACGATCTTGGTCATAAAGCAGCTTACGTGGCTGTCCTTGGAAATACTCAAAGGAACGATTATGTGCCTCGATGGTGCTCTGGGTGGTAAATGGCTTACTCTGAAAGTAAATATACTTTTGACGTGAGCGGCTCAAAACCATCGTGAAAAAATAAACTTTCCGACGACCGCCTGATTCGGTCAGCATATTAAAGCTCCCAAAGTCAACCTGCCCCTCTTCCCCATAAGCGGTCTCCGGAAGTTTCTCATAATGACGAACTCGAGGCTCTTTTACCTTGGGAATGTCATGCTGGCGACGAATCTGTTCTACAAAATTGTAAACAGTCTTGCTGTGAACCGTGGGAAGATCTGGATAATGTTCGTGCAACCAGTCTTCAACCTGTGAACTTGAAAGATAGGGGTGTTTTTCTAATGCCTCTTTTACAAAGTGTACATACTCTCTCAACTTCTTGGGACGATGACGCGCACTGCTAATCCAGGTTAAAAACTCCGATTCATCCATTGATAAATACTTGCGTACCGTGCTTCGGTCCAGTCCTAGTTCCACAGAAATCTGACTCTTATTGAAACCTTTTAATTTTAATTCATTTATTTTGTACCACATAAATACCTTACTTGGGTGTTTACTTCGAGTCTCCATGTTTTTGCGTTTTTGGTGAAACGTAAATATGGGGACTCTTTTTTTCAATAGCCTTTAAAGTGGCGATTTCTATTTGCGAAAATTTGTGGAAACAAAATTACTGATTACAATGCATTGGCAGGCCATCCAGCGTCCTCCAATAGACTTTCGCCAGCAAGGTTTGACCGGATATAGCGGAAGGCAACCGAGGCACTCCACGTTTCCCCCAACTTACGGCTATATGCAAAGTCGATTGCAAATTCATTGGGATTTCGTTCCGCTTGTAGGCTGTTGTATTCGTCTTTTAATACAAATGAACCGAGGGCAAAATAGCGCATAGAAGCACTCAAACACTGACGTTCATCGAGACGATAGAATCCCGACAGATAGGATAAGCTCATGTCATCGGTCATTTTTCTCATCCAAGGGACATAAGAAATTCCTATCCCAGCTTGCTGTTGGGAGAAGGCATATTTAGCCGCATTCCAGAATTGCGCATTCACATCAGGGGAGGTGGCAACCCCAGCATCTCCCATCGCTGCGGACCTCGAATCAGGAGCAATAGTCAGAAAAGGAACTGCCGTTGAAATTGTGTTGCTCCCGGTAACCGATCCTTGGGCAAAAAGCTCCATAAAAGCAAATAGGATTAAAATAGTAGTGATTAGGAGTCTTTGTGTCATGTCATTTCTATTAGCAATTTGTGTTTGTGGTACAAATGTAATCTTATATATCCAACAAACAAAACCGCTAGCTGTTGATTAAGGCAAATCGCCTTTGAGGGGGATTAAATGTGGCAAAAGCAGTGACTTTAGCTATCTTTAGGTAACCATCCGAGCAACTACATATTTCCCATTTTCTAGCAAATACTTTTCTTTGTCCACATGGAAAGAATAGAGAAGCGCAAGCAAACATGGATGCGCAAGCATTATGACTTATGGCAAGGAAGTGGATTAAGTCAGACACAGTGCTGTAGGGGAATTTTAAAGTTCCCTGCGAATGGTTCGTTCACTAATATCTAATTCCTTTGAGATAAAAACACAGAAAATTCTCAGGTAAATCGCCTTTAAAAAAGTTTTAGGAAATCACAGAGCAGTTTCTCTCGATATTTATCAGAGAGAGCTGCTTTAATTCTTTTAGCAGGTTTTGAAGCTTTTGATGATTTTTCTCTTTCGAGTAATGCAAGCGCGATCTTACTAATAATGTTGAAGTTCTGAGCACTATTGTCTTTCTTCTTCAGATTATTGTCTTCATCAAATATGACATCTAAATTCCAATGTAAATTATTCTCAATAGACCAATG
>JBKECD010000074.1:0-14881 GCA_047974225.1 Mangrovibacterium sp. | reverse complement strand
TCGGTGGGAATAAAACGAGCAACTGGAATAATCGGATTGATGAATTTAACCTATAACCTTTTTAGATTTGAACAAGTATTGAGATTGAATATCATGGGATGATTGCGTCTTGTTGTAAGAAAAAAGAGAATGAAGTAGAAAAAAACTATATATTATCACAAATTAAAACTGATTGAGCAGTGGCGTTAATGGGTTCTTCGCTTCTGTTTTGTCTGAAAAATCAAAAAAACTAATTTTTAGAACCCACCTTAAGAATGGAAACTAGACTGAAGTCTTTTGTTTTATTTAGAATCAATTTAAGAAAGAACACTATCTTTGCAGCATATCTATATAATATAGTATCCTGTGAGATTATCAGAAGTAAAAAACAACGAAACGGTTGTTATCGTTAAAGTGCTGGGACATGGCTCTTTCCGCCGTCGAATCATCGAAATGGGCTTTGTGCGAGGAAAGGAAGTGCGCGTGGTGAAATCAACGCTGCTCAACGGACCAGTGGAATATAAGATATTGGATTACAACGTAACTCTCCGTCGTTCGGAAGCGAGCTTGATTGAGGTGGTGTCGCTCGACAAGGCGAAAACGCTTGCGCCCGATTCCTATGAAGGCGTGTTTAGTCGGGAATCGGTCATTGATTCAGCCCTAGAAAAGGCGAAAGTGATTAATATCGGGCTGGTGGGCAATCCAAACTGTGGCAAAACCACAATTTTCAATCAGCTTTCAGGCTCGAAAGAACACGTGGGGAATTATAGCGGGGTAACGGTGGATGCCAAGAAAGCATCGTTCCGCAAGTTTGGCTATCGCTTTAATTTGGTGGATTTGCCGGGCACTTACTCGCTCACTGCCTATTCTTCCGAAGAGGTTTTTGTGCGTAATTTCATCCGCGATGAGCGTCCAGATATTATTGTCAATGTCCTTGATGGGTCGAATTTGGAACGTAATCTCTACCTCACCACCCAGCTCATCGATATGGATATTCGGGTGATTTGTGCCTTGAATATGGTGGATGAGATGCAGGCGAACGGCATTGAGTTTCAGCATGACAAGATGGGCGAGCTGCTCGGCATTCCTTTTGTGCCGATGGTGGGGGCGAGGGCTGTCGGCATTGATGATTTGCTGCTTCGAGCCATTGAGGTCTATGAAGACCGCGACGAGGTGGAGCGTCATGTGCACATCAACTATGGCGAGGAAATCGAAAAGTCGATTCAGCGCATTCGAGATGAA
This sequence comes from Mangrovibacterium sp., assembly GCA_047974225.1. Lineage (GTDB taxonomy): Bacteria > Bacteroidota > Bacteroidia > Bacteroidales > Prolixibacteraceae > JBKEDC01. Next base: position 13,660 of record JBKECD010000074.1, on the reverse strand, counting down.
ATTAAGAAAGGAAATATTGCGCTCACCGACACCATGTCATCGCGATTCTTGGCGATTAAGTTGCTCGAAAATGATTCGTTGGGCGTGGAATTGGTGTCGAAATATGCCAACTCGGAACGCATCTTTGAACTCTCGGGCGCAGAGCGCAAACGCTTGCAATTATTATATGATGAGGATAGTGAAACCATCATCACCGATGCTAAATATGGCTTCATCGCTGGCGCACTGAAGCAAAATTATGTCCGCACCGAAACGGGCGAGGAGTCGAAATCCGACCGCATCGACCGCTGGCTCACGCACCCTCTGCTGGGCATTCCGATTTTCATTGCGCTGATGCTCTTCACCTTCTATGCTACTTTCACTTTGGGCAGCTATCCGATGGAATGGATTGAATCGGGTGTGGGGCTGCTCAATGATTGGGTGACAAGTGTGGTGCCCGAAGGGATGCTGCATGATTTGCTCTGCAATGGCATTATTGATGGGGTGGGGAGTGTGCTGGTGTTTCTTCCGAATATTCTCATCCTTTTTCTGTTCATTTCCATCATGGAAGATTCGGGCTATATGGCTCGTGCGGCTTTCATCATGGACAAGGTGATGCACTTTTTCGGTCTGCATGGTCGCTCGTTTATTCCGATGATTATGGGTTTTGGTTGCAATGTGCCTGCGATTATGGCGACACGCTCGCTGCGTAATCCCGGCGATCGTTTGCTCACCATGCTCATTGTGCCGTTTATGTCGTGCAGTGCGCGGCTGCCGGTCTATGTGCTTTTTGTGTCTGCCTTTTTCCCCTCGAATGCGGCTTTGGTGTTGGGTGGAATTTATCTGTTTGGCATTATCACCGCCTTTTTGATGGCGCAAATCTTCAATAAAACAATCTTCAGAAACAAGGAAACGCCTTTTGTGATGGAGCTTCCGCCCTATCGGATGCCGACCATGCGCAATGCCATGGTGCACATGTGGGACAAGAGTTCGCAATATCTTCGGAAGATTGGCACCGTGGTGCTTTTCGGCGCAGTATTGGTGTGGGCGTTGGGCTATTTCCCTCGCCATGAAGAGGGAATGGACGAAACCACTCGTTTGGAGCAATCCTATTTAGGTCGTGCAGGGCATTTTGTCGAACCGATGATGCGTCCTTTGGGCTTCGATTGGAAGATGAGTGTGGCGTTGGTGGCGGGTCTGCCAGCGAAAGAAATTGTGGTGAGCACCTTGGGCGTGCTCTATCAGGTGGAAGATGCCGACGAGGGCAATGCTTCCCTGCAAAACCGTTTGCGTTCAGAGAAATACACTTCGGGCAAGCGAGCTGGTGAAGTGGTGATTTCAAGTGCGGTGGCATTGGCATTTCTCATCTTTGTGTTGATTTACTTCCCCTGCATCGGGGTGATTGCCACGATTAGGAGTGAATCGGGGCGAACGCTGTGGGCGGTCTTCACGATGGTTTACACCACAGGGCTAGCATGGGTGCTGGCGTGGGTGGTGAAAACGGTGGCGGAAATGTTTTAGGCTAAAGCCCCTCCCGACCTCACCGAGGGGGCGGGGGGCAAATAAAATTAGACTCTCCCCCTTGGGGGAGTTGGAGGGGGCTTATTATGCAAGAACTGATAACATATTTGATTATTGCCCTAGTGCTTGTTGTGGTGATTTATCGCACCGTGAAATCGCTGAAGCGATTTTATTGCCGTGAACCAAAGTCGGCTTGCGGAGATTGCACTAAAGATTGTGCAGTGCGGAGGAAGTGAATCAAATTCAGCAAAAAATAGTACTTGAAGCAGAGTGAGTTAGCGTGAGAATTATTAAAACTTGCAGAAAATGCAAGTTTTAATAATTCTTGTTGTAACTTTGTGATATGAAAAACTATACCGATAGAAAAGAATACCTTTCAAAGCTCCTTGCCTATAAAGACAAAGATTTGATTAAAGTGGTGAGCGGATTGCGCCGAAGTGGTAAGAGCACACTCTTTGAGCTTTATCAGCAGGAGTTGTTGCGAATGGGAGTGCAGCAAGAGCAGATTGTGTTTCTCAATTTTGAGGCATTCGAGCTGCGAAAGTATCATCATGATTTAGAGGCGTTGTATGAATATATCGTGGCATCGCTCGATTTGTCGAAGCCTTGCTATGTGTTCTTAGATGAGATTCAGCATGTAGATGAGTTCGAGCGATTGGTTGATGGCTTGTTTGTGAAGCCGAATATCGATGTTTATATCACGGGTTCAAATGCGTTTCTGTTGTCGGGCGAACTCGCTACCTTGCTGAGTGGGCGATATATTGAAATCTCCATTCTTCCTTTTTCGTTTCGAGAGTATCTCGATGCTCGACAAATTGACAGCTCTAATAAATACCTCAATTTTGAAGCTTTATTCTTCGACTATATTAATGAAACCTCCCTGCCTAAAGGGGCGGAGTTGCGGGAAAATGGTTTCGATAGCATTTATGAATATCTCGATGCGATTTACACCACCATCGTGGAAAAGGATATTGCGCAACGCTATCAGATTAATGACAAGCGAGCTTTCGGAAATATCATGAAGTTTGTGGCTTCTAACATTGGCAATCCGCTTTCTCCTAGCAATATATCGAAAGCGCTGAAGCAAGATGGACAGACAACACACAACATGACGGTGGAAAACTATCTTTCTTATATTGTGTCTAGCTATGTGTTTTACAAGGTGAATCGTTTTGATTTAAAAGGAAAGAAACAACTGGCTACACAAGAGAAATATTACCTTGTTGACCTTGGTTTTCTCAATGTCTTGGTGGGAAGAGAGCGAATGGCTGACCGAGGGCATGTCTTGGAAAATGTGGTCTATCTGGAATTGTTGAGGCGTGGTAATAAGATTTGGACGGGGACAGCTAGAAATGCAGAGGTGGATTTTGTGTGTAAAACTCCAGCAGGCGAAGTGGAGTATTATCAGGTGGCTTGGGAAATATCCGACCCTAAAACTGCGGATCGTGAGTTTGGTTCTCTGGAAAAGATTACCGACAATTATCCTAAATATCTACTCACCACCGAATCTTTCACCCAAAGCCGAAGTGGGGTGAAACATCTCAATGTCTTTAACTGGTTGCTTGGACTGCATTAAAAGGTGAATTATTAAAACTTGCAGAAAATGCAAGTTTTAATAATTCTTGTTGTAACTTTGTGATATAAAGAAAGATTGGGCTATTATTCCTCAATGATACGGTTTCGTATTTTTTGCCAAGCGGGAGTGTCAAACAAACAACTTTCTCGCATGGTGTGATACATCTCGCGGAATCGAGACATAGGGATGGCAAAACTTAGAGTTTCAGCCTCAAGATGTCGGCGAACTGATGGGTCGAATAATCCTAAGAATGTGCGTTTGCCGTTTCGGCTGTTTTCCACCGCCACTTCGGTGAAAATGGACGAACATCCAGAACCAAACTTTGCTGTTACGGCATCATCGGAATTGTTGTCGAAGAAAGCCCATGAAGAAAGTCCAGAAAGCACATCGGGAGTTGCAAAGAATATGATTCCAAGTATTTGCTCAAAGCTATCGAGCTGATTTAGGGGCGAAATGTTGAGAAACTGTTTGTCGGTTAATGGCACATTCATTTCTTGTACAAAATCGCAGACCATCTCGGGAGTTTTTTTGTATTTCTCTTTCAGGGAAACGAAATTCGGTATTCTGTCATTCATCGGAGTAAAACCAGTGTAAAACTTTCCTCCCATGCAGCCGATGCAATCTTGGTGCAGCGATATGGCTTGTCCGCCTCTGAGTTTTTCAAATTCCTTGAAGAAGCATCCGTTTATCTTTTGTTCCACTTTGCCTATCGGAGTGTCTGAATACCAAAAAGCAAAAGGCAATTCAGCTGCCTCGCTAAATGCTTCTTTGAAATTCTCGATGAATCTGTTGACTTTCATTGTGCTGTTATTTAATTTCTTTGTTGCTTTTTAATCTTCTTCATAGCCCAATCTATTCAGGTGCAAGCAATTCGATTAGCATTTGTAGCTCTTTATCTGATATGCTATTTTGCTCGGATTTGTCGTAAATGTCAATTAGGAAGACGTTATTGTTTATTACTCGAAAATGAGTGATTATTCGTGCTCCTCCACTTTTTCCTCTTCCTTTTGAGGTGATGGCAAGACGTATCTTGTAGCAGTCTTTCCCTAGGTGAGTGCCTAAAGTAGGATTGTCTTCAAGTTCGTCGATAATTTTCAGCAAATCGACTTTTAGAGATTTGTGTTTCTTTGCTAGTCGCTTCGTTTTTCACTTAAACAACTCGGTAACGATGATATCATAGCTCATGTAGGAAATCTCTTGCGGAACTTAATTTGATTTTACCTTCCTCATGTAGCCTTACTTCGTCGAATGCGCTTGTAAGGTCATCAATAGTTTGATTTTTTTCTTTTTCATCAATCTTCTTGATTACCTTCACATAGCTAAGACTGTTGAGTATCTCCATGAAAAAAGGAATGCGACTGCTTTGTGTGATGTCGAGAATTACTTTCATTTGTGTAATTTTTGGTTGTGGTTTTGCAGCAATGGCAAACCTGCGGGGACTTCTAAAAATTAGTTTTAAATTGGGGAGGCTGCTAAATACAGCTGTTGTTCATTTTGTTTTCTGAGCGTATCTTTTGTACTAATCTCTTAAACCATAGCTCGCTATGCTTTGGCGAAATTAGCCCAAAATCTATCTCTCATAAAATCAAAATGACCTAACAGCTAATTTTTAGAAGTCCCCTTGAGTGGCAAATATATGAATAAGTCAGAGATAAAAGGCATTGTAGGTGAGATATTCTGCTTTTTAGGGCAACTCCTTCAGCCCCTTAATCGTTTCAATTGGACTATTCGCATTGAAAACAAAGCTTCCAGCTACGAGCATATCCACGCCTGCTTCATAGAGTTTTGCTCCGGTTTCATAGTTTGCTCCGCCATCAATCTCGATAAGGCAATTGGGGTTGAGCGCATCGACCATGGCACGGAGCTTGCGCACTTTCTCATAGCTGCTTTTAATGAATTTCTGTCCGCCAAAGCCGGGGTTCACCGTCATGAGCATGATGCAATCGGCATAGGGAATGATTTCTTCCAACACCGAAACGGGCGTATGTGGATTGAGGCACACGCCAGCTTTCATGCCTAGCTCTTTGATGCGGTGCAGGGTGCGGTGCAAATGCCGACAGGTTTCATAGTGCACTGTGAGCAAATCGGCTCCTGCTTTCTGAAAATCTTCGAGATAGATGTCAGGGTTCTCAATCATCAGATGCACATCGAGCGGTTTCGTGGCGATGCGCTTCACCTGCTGAATCACAGGCAATCCGAAAGAGATGTTGGGCACAAACACACCATCCATCACATCGCAATGGATATAGTCGGCTTCGCTATTATTCAACATTTCAATTTCCTTGCCCAGTTCCAAGAAGTTGGCAGCAAGAATCGAGGGGGAAATAAGTCTTTGGGTCATGATGGTTTTGTTTTGATGCTTCAAAAGTAAGGGTTATATGGTTGAAGAAAGAGTGCGTGATTTGGCGGTAGTAAGGTGTTTTTTCTTTCTTCTTTTTTCTTTGTCAGCCTTGATGTAGTCGCTAATTGTTTTCTTTTCATTCTCGGTCAGCGGTCTAGGGTCAACGGTGAAGTTAACATCTAGTGGTTCTTTGATTAATCCCATAGTAATTAATTTTTAAAGTATTTGTTTATTAGTTTTAAGGCCGCATTGGTGTTTATGATCATCAATTGTCCTCCGACATTGATAGCACCAAGTGTGTTTATGTAGTGGTCGATTAATTGAGTTTTTGCTGAAAAAGAAACGTAGCCCTCAAATCCTCGATGAAATGAAACGCGGCAGGCAAAAGCAAAAAGATTGCCTGGCACGCCTAGATAAACTTTATTTTGTCCGAGGTTGAATGGTGCGCTTTCAATTAAGTGTAAATAAACATGGTCTTCTCTTTCTGTAATGCTGATTAACCCCTGAATGATGTTCGGATTGTCTTTGATTGTCAATTTATAAATATCTCTATCAGCTTGTTTAAATTCTCCTTTCCAGTCAAACAACCATTTGTTCTTCTTTGTGATTGATTTTAAATCATTAGGGGAAATTAGGGAAACGTCTGTTTGGAAGCTATCGCCCGTGATGGTGTTTTCGATAGAGTTTGTTAATTTGTCGATTTCGATTTCAATATGTTTAGGGTTTTGTTTCATTGGCGTGTTTTAAGAGTGTTCGATTATTTGATGCTTCAAAAGTAAGGGTTTTTGCGTTAATGGGTGGTGCTTTTTGAAATATTTTGTGCTTTTGAATTGTGAGTAGATTGGAATTGTGAAAATATAGCGTGCGAGCAAAACAAAAAAAAGGCGAATACTTTGTCGTGTATTCGCCTTTCGCTTTTAGAAGTTTTCTTTTATTGATTTTGAGCTTTAGCCCAGCTGTCGCGCAGCCCGACAGTTCGGTTGAAAATAAGCTTTTCAAAGGAGGTGTCGGGGTCGATATTGAAATAGCCCAAGCGCTCAAACTGAAACGAGTCGAGCACCTTGCTGTTTTTCACAAAAGGCTCGATATAGCAATTGCTGAGCACCTCTAGAGAATCTGGATTGAGAAACTCCAAAAAGTCTTTATCCTTATGTCCGTCGGGATTTTCATCGGCAAAGAGTCGGTCATATAGGCGTACTTCTGCTTGTACATTCTCGGTGGTCGAAACCCAATGGAGCGTAGCTTTCACCTTGCGACCATCGGGCGACTTTCCGCCTTTCGACTCGGGGTCGTAGGTGCATCGGAGCTCGATGATTTCGCCATTTTCGTCCTTAATTACTTCGTTGCAAGTGATGAAATAGGCGTAGCGCAAGCGCACTTCTCGTCCTTCGGTGAGACGGAAGAATTTGCGAGGAGCATTCTCCATGAAGTCATCACGCTCGATGTATATTTCACGAGTGAAGGGCACTAGGCGAGTGCCAGCTTCGGGATTTTCGGGGTTGTTGATGGCTTCCATCTGTTCCACTTGCCCTTCGGGATAGTTTGTAATCACCACTTTCAGCGGATTGAGCACGCCCATCACTCGTTGAGCGTTTTTGTTGAGGTCTTCACGGATGCAGTTTTCAAGCAGTGCCACGTCGGTTGTTCCGTTGACTTTAGTTACGCCCACCGCATCGGCAAAATTGCGAATGGAAGCGGGGGTATATCCACGTCGGCGCAAGCCGCACACGGTCGGCATCCGAGGGTCGTCCCAGCCATTCACATAGTTTTCCTTCACCAATTGGAGTAGCTTGCGCTTGCTCATCACGGTATAGTTGAGGTTGAGGCGTGAAAACTCATATTGATGAGGGCGATAGTCGCTTGTTTTGAGTTCTTCCACCATCCAGTCATAGAGTGGGCGGTGCACGTCAAATTCTAGTGTACAAATTGAGTGGGTGATGCCTTCAAAATAATCGCATTGCCCGTGGGCGAAGTCATACATTGGGTAGATGCACCATTTGTCGCCTGTGCGGTGGTGGTGAGCCTTCATGATGCGATAGATGATAGGGTCGCGCATGTGCATATTAGGTGCAGTCATGTCGATTTTTGCACGAAGCACACATTCTCCTTCGTTAAACTTTCCGGCGCGCATTTGGGCGAAGAGTTCGAGGTTTTCTGTTGCTGAAGTGTTGCGGTAGGGGCTTTCAGTTCCTACGGTGCTGGGCGTGCCTTTTTGCTGACTGATTTGTTCGGCATTTTGGAAGTCCACATATGCCTTGCCATCGTTGATGAGCTGTACGGCAAAATCATAGAGCTGCTCGAAATAATCCGACGCATAATATAGTCTGTCAGCCCAGTCGAAGCCTAGCCATTTTACGTCTTCCATGATGGAGTCCACATATTCGGTGTCTTCTTTCGAGGGGTTAGTATCGTCGAATCTGAGATTGGTGATGCCGCCATATTTTTTAGCTGTTCCGAAGTTGAGGCAGATAGATTTGGCATGCCCGATATGCAAATAGCCGTTAGGCTCAGGCGGAAAGCGGGTGTGTATTTGCGTTACTTTTCCATTTTTCAAATCTTCTTCCACAATCTGATGGATAAAGTTTTTTCTTTTTTCCGTCGTTTCTTTTTCGGGAGTGTTGTCGCTCATATTTGTTGCTATTTCTAGGTGTACTATATATTATAAGGCAACAAAAATAGAAATCATTTGGAGAAATATGCGCACAAAACGGCTGAGAACGCTTATTTTTGTCGAAATATTTAAAAAATTATGGGAACAATAGAACTCAATGACATGATTTTCTATGCTCGGCATGGGCATTATGAGGTGGAAAATAAGGTGGGTGGACAGTTTCGGGTGCAGGTGAAGCTTGCGGTGGACTGCACTTGTGCGGGTGAAACTGATAATCTTGATGATGCGCTCAATTATCAATTGGCTTATGATGTGGTGAAGCGAGAAATGGCTATTCCATCGGCACTCTTAGAGCATGTGTGCACACGCATATTGAGTGGGCTGAAGGCTCTGCCAAAGGTGGAGTCTGCTTGGGTGAAGGTGGAGAAGATGAATCCGCCCATGGGTGGCGAGATGATGAGTGTGAGTGTGGCGATGGGAGCCCCCTCCAACTCCCCCTTGGGGGAGAGCAAAGGCATAGGGAGGGAGTGCTAGGAGGAAGATGTGCTGTTGAAAAAAACGCACCAAACATTTGCAGGAATCAAAATAAGCAGTATATTTGCATTCGATTTCAAAATCATGGTCGGTTGGCCGAGTGGCTAGGCAACGGTCTGCAAAACCGTGTACGGCGGTTCGAATCCGCCACTGACCTCGGAAAATCAGAAAGCTATCAACGTAAGTTGGTAGCTTTTTTTTGCGTTCAGCTTAAAAATACGCCATCTGCAAAAAGCTTCTCTCATTTTCAAAACACCCCAGATTGGCACTGAAAAAGCTTCTCCCATTTTCAAAACACCCCAGATTGGCACTGAAAAAGCTTCTCTCATTTTCAAAACACCCCAGATTGGCACTGAAAAAAGCTTCTCTCATTTTCAAAACACCCCAGATTGGCACTGAAAAAGCTTCTCCCATTTTCAAAACGCCCCAGATTGGCACTGAAAAAGCTTCTCCCATTTTCAAAACACCCCAGATTGGCACTACTAAAGCTTCTCCCATTTTCAAAACACCCCAGATTGGCACTACTAAAGCTTCTCCCATTTTCAAAACGCCCCAGATTGGCACTGAAAAAGCTTCTCCCATTTTCAAAACACCCCAGATTGGCACTACTAAAGCTTCTCTCATCTTCAAAACACCCCAGATTGGCACTACTAAAGACTCTCCTATCTTCAAAACATCCCCAGAGGGACTCTCACTCTAATATCAAGAGAGGAAGGTGTGAGCAAACATATAATCCACAGGTAAATCGCATTTAAACTTTCTCCCTTTGCGTTTATATTTATAGTTTAAAGGCGATTTACCTAGGTGTCTCTAAGAGACAATCATTGTCAGACCAATGTTGCAAACTATTTTCATTGAAAACAACTGAATCCGATGAATGTTGCGATGAATATTTGCTATTTTAGGGGAGGGGTGAGAAAGGTGATGATGTAAACCGATTATTTCTAGAGTGTTGGATTGGCTGTTTATCATATAGTGCTCATGTGCATCTTCTTAGTTATATTTTGACAGATTAAAGGGGGACTTCTAAGAGGTAGTTTTTAATTGGAAAGGGCTTTGATTGACCTGTTGTTTTAACTTTAAAATAATAAAGAAGGGGCTATTTGTTTAAATGTTTGATTTTTTGTAAGATAGTATTTTTCAGTACTGCTTTTCTTGCTAGCAAATGGGGGATGCGTGACTGAAAAGTGAGTTTTTCTTCAAAAAAATGACTGATTGTGGCTGAAAGTGACTGATATTGGAAATATATCTATATATTTACACTTTGAAAGAAGACTCTATTATGCGAAAAATGAATTTTTCAGGGGAAAAGACTGCCACATTCGACGAAAAAGGTCGTGTGGTTTTGCCTGCCGACTATAAGAACGGCATGGGCGGGTCGGTGCCCGGGGGTGAGCTGGCAATTGAGCTAGACCCTTATGAAAAATGCATCAATATCTATCCGATGGAGGAGTGGGAGAAGCGATTGGATTTTACGAGAAAGAAGCTGAATGTCAATGATCGGGAACAAAGCCGAATATTGGATCTGTTTTATCGGAGATTTAAGATTTTGCAAGTTCCCCCGACCAATAGGCTGAATTTTCCAAGTAGTTTTTTAGAGAAAGTAGGGATTGTCAAGGAGGTTGTATTCACAGGGCAGGGTGAACGTATCCGCTTGTGGGATGTGAAAGCCTATGATGACTATATCGAATCTATGGGGGATTATTCATTGTCGTTCGCAGGCATTTTCGGAGGGTCGGAGAATACGGAAAATTCTTAGGGGGCGAGAGTTTCATTTCCACTCAGCAGCTCCTAGTTTAATAAAGTAAACAGCAAAAATCATGAATGAATCATACCATATACCAGTATTGCGACAAGAGTGTATTGATGGGTTGGACATCAACCCCGAGGGCAAATATGTCGATGTAACTTTTGGCGGTGGCGGTCATTCGTCGCTAATCTTAGAGTCGCTGACAGCAGGCACGCTCTATGCTTTCGACCAAGATGTGGATGCGGTGGAGAATACATTCGATGATGAGCGTTTTGTGTTTTTTCGCCATAATTTCAAATACATGCGCAACTTTCTGAAATATGAAGGTGTGGAGAAAGTAGATGGTATTTTGGCTGACTTGGGCGTGTCGTCGCATGATTTTGATGTGGCAGCGCGTGGTTTTTCTTTTCGCTTTGATGGCGATTTAGATATGCGCATGAACCGTAATGCTTCGCGCACCGCAGCCGACTTGGTTAATGAAATGACCGATGAGGAGTTGGCGAAGATGTTTCGCCAATATGGCGAGGTGGAAAACGCTTGGAAGCTGGCGCAGCAAATATGCAAGGCACGCAAGGAAAAAGCAATAAAAACGATTGCGGATTTCAAAGACGCCATAGCGCCATGTGTGATTAAAAAGGCAGAGACAAAATATTTGGCGAAGGTTTTTCAGGCGTTGCGCATCGAAACCAATGGTGAGCTAGATGTGTTGAAATCTTTCTTAGAGCAGAGTGTGGAGTTGCTCAATCCGGGCGGTCGCTTGGTGGTGATGACTTATCATTCGCTAGAGGATCGTTTGGTGAAAAATTTTATTAAGTCGGGTAACTTCGAGGGCAACCAAGAGGTGGATTTCTTTGGGCATGTGCAAAATGATTTAGAGGCAGTCAATCGGAAAGTGATTGTGCCTTCCGAAGAGGAAATAGCTCGAAATCCACGAGCTCGAAGTGCTAAGTTGAGAATTGCAGTGAAAAAATAAATTTAAAGGGTTATGGCAGAAGAGAAAAAAAAGAATAGCCTGTTGGTCTGGTTTCAAAAAATTCTTTCGGGGCGACTGGTGTTGAAAAATATAAAGCCTGAAACGGGGATATATTTCGTGTATTTTGTAGTGCTTGGCATTTCAATAGTAACATATCGTAATGTTTCACAAGGTGTAATCCGTCAAATGAGTGATTTGCAAAAAAAGCTGGAGGAGAAGCGTATGTATTCGATTGACTATGAAATGCAATTATCCCGTTTGAATCAGCCTTCTTTGCTTTATGAGATGGTGGAAAAGCAAAAGATAACTATTCGTGAGCCTGATGCACCATTGCCGGAGTTGAGGGTGAAAAAAATAGATTAGTGTGTAGTTGTTGGGATTTGAGTTCTTCAGGCGGGGAAATTTTAGAACTCTTTTTCGATAAAGTTGAAAGTCTTTTTTTTGATAAATGTATAAATGAAAAGAAATGGAAATGGAAATGGAAAAGGAAAATATAATGCAGGAAGATATTTCGCCAAGGGCGAAGCGGGTTTCGATGTACTATGCTGTGTTGATAACGATTTTTTTTGTCATTTCGATTGCTGTTGTGGTGAAGATAATCCAGACGAGATCGGGGAATGAGCGCATGGATGATATAAAGAAACAATTGGAAAATAACGTTGTTTTGTTGTCTGCAATCCGGGGAGGTATTTGTGCCGACGATGGAACGCTTTTGGCGGTGTCGCAGCCGCACTACCGATTGCGTTTTGATTTTAAAGCTTCCACAGTGCGGGAAAATTATGACCAATATTCCGATCAGTTTGCAAGTGAAGTGTCGCAGTTTTTCGGGCTGTCGAAATCGAAGTTAAAGGCGGAGATGAATGAGGCGTTTCGAAAAGGTGCTCGTGGATTTCTATTGAGTCATCAACTGATAGATTATAAAGACTTGCAGCGATTTAAGGGATTGAGCACGATGCAGCACGATGCAGAAGGCATAAGAAAGATGGATCAAGGGCTTATTGTGGAGCGAGAGGATAGGCGAATCTTCCCTTATGACGACTTGGCAATTCGCACGATTGGCACGACAAATCGGGGTATCTATGGAGGAGTGCACGGAGGAGTGGGGTTCGTGGGCATTGAGGGGCTTGAGGAAACGTATCTGGCGGGCACCGATGGTATGGCTGTTAAGCGAAATTATGCGGGCATATGGGCTAATAAGGAAATAATGGCGCCGAAGCATGGCATGGATGTCATTACAACGATTAATTTGCAATTGCAGGATTATGTGTCGAATGCTTTAATCAAGCAGATTCAAACGCAGGAGGCATATTGGGGAACGGCAGTGGTGATGGAAGTGGCGACAGGCGATGTGAAAGCAATAGCTAATATTGGAAGAAATAAAAAGGGGGAGCTTGTGGAGGATTATAACTATGCTGTAGGCTATAAAGCGGAGCCGGGTTCAACTTTTAAATTGATGTCGCTCATGGCAGTGCTCGAAGAAGGTAAGGTGGATACTTCGAAGGTGTATGACACTGGGAATGGCAGATGGAGATATAAGGGACGTGATGTTGTTGATGATAGTGAGAGAAAAGGGGGCTATGGAAAGCTTAGTTTGAAAGATGTTTTTGTGCATTCTTCAAATATAGGTACGGTCAAAGCGGTGCTGGATACTTATGAAGGAAATGAAGAAGCATTTGTAGATCGGCTTTATAGTTTTGGAATAAACAAAAAACTTGATTTGGGTTTTGTGGGTGAAGCGACGCCATATATCAAGTATCCCACAGACAAGGTCTGGTGGGGGACTTCGATGGCGTGGATGTCGCATGGCTATGAGCTTCAGCTTACTCCTTTGCAGACGCTCACATTTTATAATGGAGTGGCAAACGGAGGAAAGATGGTGAAACCACGTTTTGTGACGGAAGTGCGTCGTGATGGATTTGTCGAACGGCGTTATGAAACAGAGGTGTTGAATCCTTCTTTGTGCTCGGCATCTACTTTGGGAAAGCTGCAAGATATGCTTGTGGAAGCTTGTGGAAGTCATGGCACAGGAGGCGGAATACAGAAAGGTTTACCTTTTCGGATAGCGGCGAAAACGGGTACGGCTCACTTTGCAGATGGAGAAAAGGGGTATAGTACTAATAAGTATTTGTCTTCGTTTGCAGGCTATTTCCCTGCCGACAATCCTAAGTATTCGATGATTGTGGTGATTCACACTTTGAAGAAAACAGGGCTGAGTCATTATGGGGCAGGATTGTCGGGACCTGTGTTTCGCGATGTGGCGCTAAAGCTTTACACGATGGGAAGTGTGCCGATTGCTGCCGACGAGGATGTGTTGTCGAGCAGCTGTCAGCTGGCGACGAATGCTTTTGCCTCCGACTTGGCAAGTGTGGCTGAGG
>JBKECD010000017.1:0-12088 GCA_047974225.1 Mangrovibacterium sp. | reverse complement strand
TTATATCATTATGCGCTCAGTCTGACTGCCGACCCCGAGACGGCTCAGGATTTACTGCAAGAGACTTTCTTGAAAGCGCTCACCTATCGGGATAAATTCAGGGACGACACCAACATCAAAGCGTGGATTTACACGATCATGAAAAACTCATTTATCAACAATTATCGCCACAATCAGAAAGTGCGCATGGCTTTTGATAAAACAAATAATGAATATCATATGTCGCTGCGCTGTGATGATGTTTTTGCCACTCCAGACTCTGCGTTTAGTGAGCAGGAGATTTCGGCAGGCATCAAAGAGCTTGCGGGTGAATATCGAGTGCCTTTTATGATGTTTCTCGATGGCTATCAGTATCAGGAAATTGCCGAAAAAATGAAAATACCCTTGGGCACGGTGAAGAGTCGGATTTTCTTTGCTCGCAAAAAGCTTGAAAAGTCTTTGGCAGATTTTGCCTATTGATTTGAGGGGCTTCCAAAAAGAAACAGTCTGCCAACAACTTTGGCAGACTGTTTCTTTTTCTTAGAAGACTTAATAATACCTCTCGGGCATGATAATCCACGCAATGATATAAGCCCAAAATCCGAAGCCTACAAATATTAGGCTAAAGGCAAAAGCGAGTCGCACAATGGTAGGGTCGATATTGAAGTATTCAGCCACGCCTGCACACACGCCAGCAATCATCTTGTTTTGTGAGCGATATAATTTTTTGCTACTCATGCCTATTCGTCTTCGTCGCCATAATCCTCGTCCTCGTCCTCGTCCTCGCCAAGCAATACATCTTGGTAGTCTAATTCCGCTTCGAGGAAATCTTCAGCATCTTCCAAAAGCGCTGCGATGAGGTCTTTTGAACTTGGTTTGGCATCAATCCAATGGATTTTTTGCTCTTTGTTGAAATCTTCAATGTCGCATTCCACGATGAAGCGAGGCTCTTCGTTGTGCACCACATAGATTGTTTCGGGTGCTTCTTGCGAGTTGTCGGCTAATAAAAATTTTGGCAACATGTTATTCTAATTTAGAGTTTCGACAAATGTAGTAAAAAACTATTCACCGCATTCAATTGCATCAAAAATATTGGTAAATTGACATTTGTTGAGGGCAAAAGTGGAATAAAGTTTCTGTTTTCCTTTTTTATTTCTAAAACTTCCTCTAGCTTTGGAATGTTTAATGGAAGAACTTAAAATCAACTGACCATGAGCGACAAACTAATTACCATTGCGCAATTGCCCTATATGAAGGCGGAATTGCTGAAAACGATGCTGCAAGATGCTGGGATTAACAGCAGTCTGAAGAATGTGAACCTCCTCCAAGGGGCTACTGCTATGGGGGTGAAAGTGAAAGTGTGTGAAGCCGATGTGGAGC
Source organism: Mangrovibacterium sp. (assembly GCA_047974225.1). GTDB lineage: Bacteria > Bacteroidota > Bacteroidia > Bacteroidales > Prolixibacteraceae > JBKEDC01. The sequence continues at coordinate 10,729 of JBKECD010000017.1, read as the reverse complement.
GAGCGTGGACTTTCGTTGATGCCATTATGGGCAAGGAGGAGCACGCTGATTTTGAAAAGGAAAATAAGGTGGTAGTGCTGGTGGATTTCTCCGACCATGCCTATAAAGCAGCTAAATCGGCTTTCGAAATTGCCGATAGACTAGGGGCGAAGCTTACCTTCTATCATGTGATTAATCAGCTTGATTTTCTCACGGTGCCTTATTCCGAGGTGGTGAGCATGAATGCAGAGTATTTTGAAAACATGAAGATGCGTGAGGAAATGGCGAATAATCAGTTTGCTTATTTTCTGCAAAAGTTGGCGGAGGAAATCGGTATGGAGCGTTGGGAAACAGTGAAAAATGAGGTGGTAGTTAAGATTGGTTATCCCGAAGATGATATTCTTGATTATATCGAAAGTAATCCGCCCAAGCTGGTGGTGATGGGCTCGAAAGGTCCGGGGGAAAACAATGATATTGTGGGAAGTACCACGGCAGGGGTTATCTATAAGGCGAAAGTGCCGGTGCTTGTTGTGCCAATTCAGGCGAAAGCGATTGACTATAATAAGCAAATACGTCTGCTCTATACCACTAATTTCGACAAGAAAGATTTGCTTTCAATAGCGAAGCTACTTGATTTGTCGGGCGAGTTTGAGCGACACATCACTTGCATTCATGTGGGCTCGGAGCAGTCGAGTGCTTTGAGCAAGGCGAAGTTGGCTAGTTTGCAGAAAGATTTGGAAGCGAAGTATCCCGATGCGGGCATCGAGTGTGGCATTGTGCAGGGCGTAGATTATCTGAACACTTTAGAGGACTATATCAATAGCCATGAAGTGGATTTGATTTCGCTCACCACTCACCGCCGAAACATCCTCACTCGCTTGCTCAATCCAAGTGTGGCTCGGCAGATGGTGTTTCATGCCACAACGCCGCTGCTGGTGTTTCATTCGTAAAGCCTAAAGCCCCCTCCAACTCCCCCGAAGGGGGAGGGATAGAGACCGAAGTGGTATTAATTACTTATTGCATATTTGTGGTTTTAGCCCTCCCTCAAGGGGGAGCTGGAGGGGGCTCTGCCTCTAACTCTCCCCCTTCGGGGGAGTTGGAGGGGGCTCCTTATTGAAGAGCTTCGCTGCCATCAGAAACGAACATAGTCCCACGCCCATCACAATGCAGGTGGAAGTGATGCGGTTCATGTTGGGGAATATCCAGTTGAGGAGTAGCCGAGTGATGAGCCCATCGGCTAATCCGGTGAGAAAAGCTAAAAGTGCTTTGGTGCGAGTGATGTTCATAATTGATAATTCTAGCTCAAAGATAATTCGATTTTCAGCAACTCAGATAAGTATTTCACCGCAAATATAATGAAAATAGAAAAGGAGAAAGCATTCCGCTTTCTCCTTTCTCAATTTGTCGAGCTTTGTGCCTCTGTCCCTCCCCCTCGGTTGCTGAGCGTAGTCGAAGTGCGGGGGAGCTGGAGGGGGCTACTTATACTCTTCCCAATGCTTGATATTAATATCCTCAAACTTATAGGTGCACACCGCTTGGATGAACGCACTTGCCACACGTGAGTTCGTAATCAACGGCACATTGTAGTCGATGGATTGACGACGAATGCGATAGCCATTGCTCAATTCTCGCTTGGTGAAGTTCTTCGGAATGTTGATGGTCAAATCAATCTTATGCTCCTTCAGATAAGTGGTGATGTTGGGCTGGCGGTCAGCTTCATCTGGCCAGTGAAGCAGGGTCGATTCCACATCATTATCACGGAAATAGCGGTGTGTGCCTTCGGTGGCAAACACGTTGTATCCGTTCTTTTGAAGCAATTTAGCCGTGCTGAGCAATTCCAATTTAGAATGCGCAGGACCCGATGAAATCAAAATGTTTTTCTTTGGATATTTATAGCCCACCGAAAGCATCGACTTCAAAATTGCCTCATAGAAGTTCTCGCCAATACAAGCCACCTCGCCTGTCGATGCCATATCAACACCCAACACAGGGTCGGCATTCAGCAAGCGGTGGAAAGAGAATTGAGGAGCTTTCACACCCACATAATCCAATTCAAACAAAGACTTGTCTGGACGTTCATAAGGCACTCCCATCATCACTTTCGTAGCGATTTCAATCATGTTAATCTTCATCACTTTTGAAATGAAAGGGAATGAACGTGAAGCACGCAAGTTACATTCGATTACCTTAATATCATTGTCTTTCGCCAAGAATTGCATGTTGAAAGGACCCGAAATGTTGAGAGCTTTCGCAATCTCGCGCGAAATCTTTTTGATGCGACGAATGGTTTCCACATAAAGCTTTTGCGGAGGGAACACAATCGTAGCATCGCCCGAGTGAACCCCAGCATATTCCACGTGTTCCGAAATAGCATAAGCCACCATCTCGCCATTGTCCGCCACTGCATCCACTTCAATCTCTTTGGCTTGCTCGATAAATTCCGAAACCACCACTGGATGTTCTTTGGAAACCGCCGCAGCCATATTCAAGAAATGCTCCAATTGTTCTTTGTTTGACACCACATTCATGGCAGCACCCGAAAGCACATAAGAAGGGCGAATCAGCACAGGGAAGCCCACTTCATCCACGAAGTCATAGATGTGTTGCACGCTAGTCAGCTCGCTCCAGCGAGGTTGGTCAACGCCAATTTCATCAAGCAGCGAACTGAATTTCTGGCGGTCTTCCGCATTATCAATTTTCAAGGCTGAAGTACCCAAGATAGGCACTTCTTGTCCGTGCAAGCGCATGGCGAGGTTGTTCGGAATTTGTCCGCCCACCGACACGATAACCCCTTTGGGAAGCTCCATGTCATAGATGTCCATCACACGTTCAAACGAAAGCTCATCGAAATAAAGACGGTCGCAAGTGTCATAATCCGTACTCACCGTTTCGGGGTTGTAGTTAATCATGATGGCACGATGTCCCTCTTTGCGAATCGTGTTGATGGCATTCACCGAACACCAGTCGAACTCCACCGAGCTACCGATGCGGTAAGCACCTGAACCGAGCACCACCACCGATTTGCCATCATTGGCGAAGTCGATGTCGTGTTCCGAACCATTATAAGTAAGGTATAGATAATTCGTTTGCGCTGGATATTCGCCAGCCAAGGTGTCGATTTGCTTCACAAAAGGAGTGATGCCTTGCGCCTTGCGGAAGTCGCGCACTTTCAAGAGGTCTTGGTGTGCCGATTTGCCTTTTGCGCCCAACACCAAGCGAGCAATTTGGAAATCCGAGAATCCCGACTGCTTCACACTTTTGAGCAAGTTTACATCGAGAGCGTCCAATGATGGCGTAGCTTCGAGCTTATCTTTGAGGTTGTGAATGTTATGCAGTTTCTGCAAGAACCAGCAGTCGATTTTGGTGATATCGTGGATTTGTTCCACCGTATATCCCTTTTCAAAAGCAGCTGCAATGGCGAAGATACGGCGGTCGGTTGGGTTGGCAAGTTCGGTGTCAATTTGGTCGATAGTGAGTTCTTCATTATTGCCCACGAAGCCGTGCATACCTAGGCCCACCATGCGAAGACCTTTCTGAATAGCTTCCTCGAAACTTCGACCGATAGACATGATTTCGCCCACCGATTTCATCGAGCTGCCGAGTTTCTTCGACACACCACTAAATTTATTCAAATCCCAACGTGGAATCTTACACACAATATAGTCTAGTGCAGGCTCGAAACAAGCCGTTGTTACTTTCGTTACCGAGTTTTTCAACTCATGCAGACCATAGCCCAGACCAAGTTTCGCAGCCACAAAAGCGAGCGGATAGCCCGTTGCTTTCGATGCCAAAGCCGACGAGCGAGAAAGGCGAGCGTTCACCTCAATCACCCGATAATCTTCCGAATAAGGGTCGAGCGCAAACTGCACATTACATTCACCCACCACGCCAATATGGCGAATGATGCGGATTGAAATCTCACGCAATTTGTGGTATTCCGCATTCGACAAAGTTTGCGATGGTGCCACCACGATACTCTCGCCGGTATGAATGCCGAGCGGGTCGAAGTTCTCCATATTACAAACCGTAATACAGTTATTATATTTATCGCGCACCACTTCATATTCCACCTCTTTCCAGCCTTTGATGGACTCTTCCACCAACACCTGAGGCGAATAAGAGAAGGCACTTGTGAGCAGTTCTTCCAGCTCTTGCTCGTTGGAACAGAAGCCCGAACCCAAGCCGCCAAGCGTGTAGGCTGCACGCACGATGATGGGGAATCCCACCTCCTTAGCAGCTGCGAAACCTTGCTCCATTGTGGTGCAGGCAATCGACTTCGGAGTCAGCACATTAATCTCCTTGAGCTTGCCAGCGAAGATTTCACGGTCTTCGGTGTCGATGATGGATTGCACCGGAGTACCCACCACTTGAATGTTATATTTTTCGAGAATGCCCGCACGGAACAAGTCCACACCGCAGTTCAAAGCCGTCTGCCCACCGAACGCCAAAAGAATCCCATCGGGCTTTTCTTTTTTGATGACTTCCTCCACAAACTGAGCCGTTACAGGCAAGAAATACACCTTGTCGGCAATGTCTTGCGAAGTTTGAATTGTGGCAATATTCGGGTTGATAAGCACCGACTCGATGCCTTCCTCTTTGAGGGCTTTGAGGGCTTGCGAACCCGAGTAGTCAAACTCGCCCGCCTCGCCAATTTTCAACGCTCCAGAACCTAGAACGATAACTTTTTTAATGTCTTTATTTAAGCGTGCCATGTCAGATTAAGCGTTTTTAGATTTCACAATATTAGCAATAAACTCATCGAAGAGATACTCCGTATCCACAGGTCCACTAGAGGCTTCGGGGTGGAATTGTGTCGAAAAGAAAGGTTTCGATTTGTGGCGGATACCCTCGTTGGTGCCGTCATTCACATTCACAAACAGCTCTTCCCAATCTTCGGAAAGGGTTTTGGTGTCGATGGCGAAACCATGGTTTTGCGAGGTGATGAAGCAACGGTCGCTATCAGCCAGCAGCACCGGTTGGTTGTGGCTTCGGTGTCCGAAAGGCATTTTATAGGTTTTTGCGCCAGCAGCACGAGCGAGCAGCTGATTGCCCATGCAAATGCCCATGATTGGCTTGCCAATTTCAATGGCTTTGCGGATATTTTCCACTGTGGCATCGGCTTGCGCAGGGTCGCCCGGACCATTAGAGATGAACACCCCATCATAATCCTCTTGCGTGAAATCATAGTCCCAAGGCACACGCACCACCGTGGTGTTTCGGTTCAAAAGACAGCGGATGATATTGTTTTTCGTGCCGCAGTCGATGAGCACCACTTTATGCTCGCCCTCGCCATAAGTTTCCACCACATCGCAGCTCACTTTGGCAATCAGGTTTTCAGCATTAGGGTCATACAGCTCAATTGGCTCTTCCTCAAATTCAATTTTACCGAGCATCGAACCCTTTTCGCGCAAGATTTTAGTCAGCGCACGAGTGTCGATGCCATAAATTCCCGGCACTTGTTGCTCTTTGAGCCAGTCGCCCAAGCTTTTTTGCGCATTCCAGTGACTATATTCCACCGAATAATCAGAAATAATCAGACCCGAAGTGTGGATTTTGTCCGACTCAAAGTTTTCATAAATCTTGTTAGCCACGCCATCCGTTGGCGTGCCATAGTTTCCGATTAGGGGGAAAGTTGAAACCAAAATCTGCCCTGTATAAGAAGGGTCGGTTAAGCTTTCAGGGTAGCCTGTCATGGCGGTGTAGAACACGATTTCGCCTGCCACCGATTTTTCATAGCCGAAAGATTTGCCCTCAAAGCGAGTGCCATCTTCTAAAATCAAACTGACTTTTTTTGCCTCTGTCATTTTGTCGATTACTAATAGTTATATATAAAAAATGCGTTTGACTACGAAGAGTAGTTCAAACGCATTTTGCTTAATTCTTAATATTGTAATGGGATGTGTGTTTTCACAATTCCGAAATTATTCTGTTGATATTTATTGGCTGCAAAGATAGGAAAAATAATTTGGTTGGCGATTTATATCGAAAAGCTTTTGGCGGGCTAACGATATTTTAATGTAGCTGTCTAGATGTAGAAACAAAAAGCTCCAACCGATTTCTCGATTGGAGCTTTGTGACCTCGGCAAGAGTCGAACCTGCAACCTCTTGGGCCGTAACCAAGTGCTCTATCCATTAAGCTACGAGGCCAATCCAAATTTTATTATTATGACAACGTCTGAGGAAAAAAAGTGACCTCGGCAAGAGTCGAACCTGCAACCTCTTGGGCCGTAACCAAGTGCTCTATCCATTAAGCTACGAGGCCATTTGTTTTTTCTAAGACGATGCAAAAGTACATCTATTTTTCAATTCTGCAATAGAAGGGGCGAAAAAAGTCAGTATTTTTCCATCTTATCTTCGATTGTTACACCGTTTTGGAAGTCAGTTTGGATTTTGATGTAGGTCATCAGCGACTCGGTGCCCACTTCCTCTAGTTTCTGATAGACTTGTTTCACCACGTCCATCACTTCTTCAAAAGTGCCTTCGATGACTGTCTCGAAAGGGCAAACTTTGTATTTAAGTCCAGAAGCTTGAATCACTTCAATAGCGGAATCAACCAAAGAATATGCCAATATGCCATTGGCTCGCGGTAGTACTTGTAATGCTAAATTTACTGTTTTCATGTTTTGTTGTTTATCGCTTCGCTGTTTATTTGCCTTTGGCGTTTATTGTTTTGCTGTTTATCGCTTCGCTGTTTATTTGCCTTTGGCGTTTATTGCTTTGCTGTTTATCGCTTCGCTGTTTATTTGCCTTTGGCATTTATTGCTTCGCGGTTTATTGCTTTGCAGTGTCTTTGCCCTCCCCCTTCGGGGGAGATGGAGGGGGCTAAAAAAGCCCCACTGCGCTTCCATCTTCTGCCACATTCATGTTTTCGGCGGAAGGTTTAGCGGGCAATCCGGGCATGGTCATCACATCGCCAGTGAGAGCCACGATGAATCCTGCGCCAACCGATGCGATGAGCTCTCGAATAGTGATGGTGAAGTCTTTGGGGCGACCGAGAATCTTGGGGTTGTCGGTCAATGATGCCGGTGTTTTCGCCATGCAGACCGCTAGCTTGTCCCAGCCGTGCTTTTTGATGTTGTTGAGTTGAATCTTGGCTTCGGAACTAAATTCCACACCGCTTGCGCCATAGACTGTGGTGGCTATTTTATTTATTTTGTTTTCAATCGAATCTTCTAAATCATAGAGATGAGCAAACTTATTAGGAGTATTCTCGATTTGCTCCAATATAGCATTTGCCAATTCCACGCCACCGTCGCCACCATGTTCCCACACTTCGCTTAGTGCCACTGGGTGATTGTGCACCTCAGCCCATGTGAGCAGCGCATTTACTTCCTCTTTGGTGTCGGTGATGAATTTATTAATTCCCACCACATAGGGCAAGCCAAAAGCTTTGATGGTTTCGATGTGTTTTTCGAGGTTTTCAATTCCTTTAGTAAGTGCGCTGACATTCTCCGTGGCGAGTGCATCTTTTGCCACACCACCTTGCATTTTGAGTGCTCTGATAGTTGCCACAATCACCACTGCGCTTGGCTTGATGCCTGCAATGCGTGATTTGATGTTGAGGAATTTCTCTGCGCCTAAGTCTGCACCAAATCCAGCTTCGGTGATGACATAATCTGCCAATTTGCGCCCCATATTCGTTGCAATAATCGAGTTGCAACCATGAGCAATATTCGCAAACGGTCCGCCATGAATCAAGGCGGGAGTATTTTCGAGTGTCTGCACGAGGTTTGGAGCAAGTGCATCACGCAAGATGAGTGTGCAAGCTCCTTCAGCGCCTAAATCTTTCACCGTGATTGGCTCTCTATTATAAGTATAAGCCACCACAATTCGCCCGATGCGTTCTTTCAAGTCCGCTAAGCTTGTAGCGATGCAAAATACCGCCATGATTTCCGAAGCCACGGTGATTTGGAAATGGTCTTCCCGAGGCACGCCGTTGGTGTGTCCGCCCAGTCCGATGGTAACATTGCGGAGCGATCGGTCGTTCATGTCTAATGCTCGTTTCCACACGATGCGTCGAGGGTCGATATTGAGCGTATTGCCTTGATGCAGGTGGTTGTCGAGCATGGCAGCAATGGCATTGGTGGCTGTGGTGATGGCGTGAATGTCGCCGGTGAAGTGCAGGTTGATATCTTCCATTGGCACTACTTGGGCTCGACCGCCGCCGGCAGCTCCGCCTTTGATGCCCATCACTGGACCAAAAGACGGTTCACGAATGGCGATAATGGCATTTTTGCCGAGCTTGGCAAATGCTTGTCCTAGCCCCACGGTGGTGGTTGATTTTCCTTCGCCCGCAGGGGTAGGGTTGATGGCGGTTACTAAGATGACTTGACCATCTTTTTGCTCTTTCAATCGGTCGAGCACCGCAAGGTTTATTTTGGCTTTGTATTTGCCATAGAGTTCAATGTCGTCATCGTTCAATCCTAATTGTTGAGCGATTTCATTGATATGAAGCATTTGGGCCTCTTGTGCAATTTCTAAATCTGTTTGCATGGTTTTTGTTTATTGCTGTGCTGTTTATTGCCTTTGGCGTTTATTGCTGCGCTGTTTATTGCTGCGCTGTTTATTGCCTTTGGCGTTTATAGCTGTGCTGTTTATTGTTGTGCTGTTTATTGTTTTTCTGCTTCTTTTTTTTCTTGTTCGGCTACAAATAGGCGGATTTCATTCAGGGGGATTTTGCGCACATTGGTGATGATGAGCTCCTCGCGGAGGAAATTGCCATATAGGTTGCACTCGGTTATCACATTGGTGATTAAAGGTTCGAGCTGGGCTTTCAATGGATATAAGAAGGTGCAAGTGGCGAAGCGTTCGGTGAATCGTATGCGCTCGAGTTCTCCCTTGTTTTCTTGGAGTTGAAAGGAGAGTTCGCCTTTGACGAGTTTCTTTTGTGTCGGGGTAAATGTGCCGTTTTGGTCGCGGAGAATGAAGGATATGAAAAAACGGATGTTTTGTCCTTTGCCGCCTAATCCAGTGGAAATAAAGATGGGGTGCTCTTCGCTGAGTAGCTCGCTTTCGAGCACCATGCGACTTTCTTGCATGGCAAGGGTTGCCCATGCTTTCATCTTCTTATCGGTGCATTGTTCGCGATAGTTCACGATGATTTGATAGACCTCGGCGCGCTCGGTTTTTGCCAATTGGCTGAGGCTCGTGCGGTGCAATGAAAGGTCGTCGCCAGATAAAGACAGGATGGCAGCGTCATACTGCTCATTGTTTTTTATGGGCTTAATTTTGGAATTGAAATCGAAGTATTCGTATTGCACTTCCACATCAATAGCTTCCTCTAAGATACAAAAGTTTTCGGGGAGCGATTGAATAAAATCGTGTTGCGCTTGTTGGAGTCTTTCTTGATTGTTCATGATTTAGCAAAGGTAATTAATCTTATGCAGAAAAATCATGAAGGATAAATTATTTTTTTAGTAGTCTCCTTAATAAGTTGATTCAAACCATCGGTAGGCGTCTTCAATGGAGGAGAATGCACGGTTGATGGGGAATGTAAATTTGGTGCGGAGCGACATCACAAAGGCGTGCACTTCGAGGTTGTCGGTTACGATTGCCACCCGTATTTTCTTCACATCTTCGCCAAGAAAATCATAGAGTCGTCCGATTTCGTCGATATTAATATCGTCAGACACAACAATGTTAATATTATTGTCCACCATCATGAGGTTGTAGCAATCCTTGGGCACTGATTTGTTTTTCAGGAGTTGCTGGGCATGTTGGCTCAGGTTTTTAAAGTCGGCATCACCCGAGTAATCCACTCGGAAAATGTTTTTTGCCTTATCATAGGTGTATTTCCTTGAGCTGTTGGTGCTTTCAGATGGTATTTTTTGCTCGGTGGGGTAGGCGGCTTGTTGTCGGCTTGTTTCGTTGTTGAGCCATTGCAACGCAGCATCTTCGGTGGAAAAGATTTCCATTTTGATGCTGTCCACTTTTTTGCGGAGCATCATGGCGATGGCAGTAGTCTTGGGGGTGTCCACCAGAATAGCGAGGGTAACATTAGTTGCACCCATGCTGTTCATTGCCTCCGACACTTGGTTGTAGCTGGGCATGCTGTCAGGAAGCGTGGTCTTGCGCAAGTCGCAGATCAGGCGATTTTTGTGCTCCATCACCATGTGATCGTTGATGATGAATTGCACCATGTGCTTTGCTTCGTGAGCTGAAAGCTGGTTTTTTCCTGAGATTAAGAGAATGTCTTTCTGGGGAATATATTGATATTCGAGTTCTTTCATTGGGGCAAAATTTAATAGCTTCGTATTTGATTTTTTCTTGTTCCTCAAGGAACTGAGTAGTTTTAGCGGGACAAATGTAATGATATATATATATATATATATACCATAATCAACTATTTACAACGGGTGTTTTTCGCTGGAAAGCGCAAAGATTAACATTGGATTAACATTGAGGGAACTTTCATGGATTTTTGGAGGGGTGCTGCCTTGTTCTTATGGGAAATGACGTCGAAATGCTTAATTCTTACCTATTGTGCCGTGTGGTGAGTAGTCTTTTTAGTGAGAAAAACGTCAATAAAGTATTTTTTGATACTTCCGCCAAATGGTTTTTAGGAGAAAAAACATTTTTGTGCGTAAAAGTAAATAGTTAAGAATGGAAACTAGACTGAAGTCTTTTGTTTTATTTAGAATCAATTTAAGAAAGAACACTATCTTTGCAGCATACCTATATAATATAGTATCCTGTGAGATTATCAGAAGTAAAAAACAACGAAACGGTTGTTATCGTTAAAGTGCTGGGA
>JBKECD010000139.1:0-68801 GCA_047974225.1 Mangrovibacterium sp. | reverse complement strand
CCACCCGAAAGCTCGCCCACAGGCTGGTCGCTTGGCGGACAGCGAAGTGCATCCATAGCTCGTTCGAGTTTGGTGTCGAGATTCCATGCGTCTAGCGCATCAATTTTCTCTTGCAAATTGGCTTGCTCGTCCATGAGAGCCTGCATTTTGTCGGGGTCTTCCAGCACCTCAGGTTCGCAAAACTTATCGTTGATAGCATTGTAAGCATTCAGCACATCGACTGTTTCTTGTGCGCCTTCTTCCACGATTTCACGCACAGTTTTCGTGGGGTCGAGCTTCGGTTCTTGCTCCAAATAGCCCACGGTGTAGCCGGGTGAGAACACCACATCGCCATTATAATCTTTTTCGATTCCGGCAATGATTTTCAATAGGGTTGATTTTCCCGAGCCGTTCAAACCAATGATGCCAATCTTAGCACCAAGGAAGAAAGAAAGGGAAATGTCTTTAATAACTTGTTTCTGCGGAGGGTAAATCTTATTCACCCGATGCATAGAAAAGATAATTTTCTTATCGTCGCTCATTTTTTTAAAGTTTTTAAGTGCGGAGTGCGAAGTTGCACTAACAACTGTCTCCAGCCCTGCAAATATAAATGTTTTCGAGAGATTTACAATAAGCATGCACTCCAGATCAAAGGTAAAGCTATCTTCTTTTTATATTAAGTGTTAGGGAATTATTTCCGATGTTTTTCTGTTCCGTTGAGAAATAACTATTTTTGGGCTCGAATTTAAAAGAATTACATCATATGAAATCTTTAAAAAGTATTTTATTACTATTAATCTGCACCATTAGTTCACTAGGCGCGATGGCGCAAGCTGAAATCACATTTACAGAGACTAAACACAATTTCGGAGAAATCCAAGAGCAAGACGGTCCTGTTACTCACTCCTTTCAATTCAAAAACACGGGCAATTCGCCTTTAATCCTAAACTCGGTGAATGCTTCTTGTGGATGCACCACTCCGAAGTGGACTAAAGCGCCAGTTGCTCCGGGGCAGTCGGGCACTATCGAGGTAACCTATAACCCGCTTAATCGCCCGGGAGCATTTAATAAATCTATTGCAGTGAGTGCCAACACCAAAAAAGCGGTGTCGCTGTCGATTCAAGGAAACGTGTTGCAAAAGCCTAAGACGCTGAGCGAGCTATATCCTCATGCTTTGGGCAATGTCAGTGTGAAGACAAGCTACATCCGCCTAGGCGAAGTGAATAACACCGAAGTCAGAGAGGGGACTTTGGAAGTGGCAAACACCAGCGATAAACCACAGGTTATCGAATTTCGCACACCTCCGAGCCACATGAGTGTTCGAGCTGAGCCAAGCACCATTGCTCCGGGAAAAACAGGAACAATCACCGTGCGGTTTGATGGTCAGGCGTATAATAATTTTGGAGATGTGGTGAGTCGTCTATACTTGCTTGTTGATGGTGATGCAAGCTATAAAAACTCAATTGGCATTTCAGCCACTGTGGTGGAGGATTTCTCATCTCTTTCGGCTTCCGAACGAGCTAATGCCCCCAAAGTTAGTTTTGACACTGACTCCTATGATTTTGGCGAAATCCAAGAGGATGCCAAAGTAAATCACACATTCAAGCTCACCAATAAAGGGAAAACGAATTTGATTATTCGCAAAGTTACCACTAGTTGCGGTTGCACCGCTGTAACTCCTCAAAAGAAAGTTATTGCTCCAGGAGAAACAGTTCCTTTGGATGTCAAATTTGATTCCAAAGGCAAATTCGGGCGTCAATCTAAGACCATCAAAATTATCACCAACGCTCCTGACTCGCAGATGACGACTTTGCGCATCAGTGCAGTGATTGTGAAAAAATAAATTTCCAGCTGGAAAAACATTTTATGCTCATTGCCAAAACTGGCAATGAGCATTTTCATTACATTTGCCCTTAAAATCCGATTATGCATCTTCAGCGATTATCTTTAATCAACTTCAAGAATTTGGAAGAATTAGATATTCAATTCTCTTCCAACCTTAATTGCTTCATTGGCAATAACGGGGCGGGCAAGACTAATGTGATGGATGCAATCTATTACCTTTCTTTTTGCAAGAGTTTTCTCAATAGCACCGATGCACTAAATATCAATCATCAGGCGGACTTTTTTCTGGTGAAGGGGGAATATGAGGATGCTGACACTGTTGAAAATGTGCATTGCGGGCTGAAGCAAGGGCAAAAGAAAGTCTTCAAATGCAATAAAAAAGAATACCAGCGTTTGGCAGATCATATCGGCAAGTTGCCTGTGATTGTCATCACTCCTTCCGACAATGACCTTATCACGAGTGGAAGCGAGGAACGCCGAAAGTTTATTGATGCGCTCATTTCGCAATATGACGCCGCCTATCTCAACGCCCTTATTCGATATAACAAAGCGGTGCTCCAGCGGAATAAACTCCTCAAGCAGTTTGCCTCGCAGCGAATGTTTAATGCTGAATCACTGGAATTATGGGACGACCAATTGGTGATGTATGCCACTGAAATACACGCTAAACGCAGGGAATATATCATCCGCTTAAAACCAATCTTTCAGCAATACTATGAATTGATTTCTGGTGGAAGAGAAATCATCGACTTGCAATATAAATCGCAACTGAACGATGGTGAACTTGGCGAACTGCTGATACAGAGTCGAGAGAAAGACCGCATGCTGCAACACACCTCAGTGGGCACGCATCGTGATGATATCGACTTTATGCTTGGCGAATATCCACTGAAAAAACTCGGCTCGCAAGGACAAAAGAAAACCTATCTGGTGGCGATGAAATTAGCGCAATTCGACTTTGTCAAGGAGATGTCGAAGATGACTCCCATCCTGCTGCTCGATGATATTTTCGACAAGCTCGATGCTAACCGAGTAGAGAAAATTATCACCTTAGTGGCTCAGCAACATTTCGGACAGATATTTATCACCGATACTAACCGAGAAAATCTCGACACGATTATTCGCAAGCTCGATGCGGAGTCTAAAGTTTTTAATGTCGTTGATGGAAAAGTAGAACTAATATCATGAGAAGAAGTAATACGGAATCTATCGGAGCATTGCTGAAGCAGCAACGCATCGAAGACAGAGTTCTCGACAAGAAGATGGCAGAGCTTAATGTGGTGAAGATGTGGGAGCAAATCATGGGCGCAACCATTGCCCAATTCACCCAAGAGGTGAGCATCAAAGAGGGGGCGCTTTATCTCAAACTTTCTTCTCCCCTAATGAAAAATGAAATCCTGATGATGCGAGAGCAAATCATCGAGCATATAAACAAATCGGCTGGTGGGGAATTAATTCAGCGGATTGTCTTTCGCTAATCGACCTCTCACAAAAACCTTGCTGTTTTCTTCTGATACTCCGCATATTCTTCGCCAAATTCTTTAGCGAGGTATTTTTCTTCTGCCTTGATGATGGGAAGGTGAATAATTAACCCAATACTGAGCAGCACTGCCACTTCCACACTTGGATTGAGCATGAAGCAAGCTGAAAAAAAGAACAGCAGACTAGCATACATCGGGTTTCGACTCCAACGATAGACTCCGCTTGTGCAAAGGGCATGCGCACTTGTGGGCAAGCCCACTCGGGTGAAGATGCTCAGTTCATATTGAGCCGAAAGCAGCAGTGCATTGCCGGCAAAGAGAAAAATCATTGCCAACAGTTGTTGTGATGCTGGAACTTCACTTTGAATATTGAAAGGGAAAACCAAATAGGCATTTGGGAAGAGGCTCGCCAGAGCGGTCAGACCAAAGCTAAATGCCACAATCACCTTAGCTATATAATATATAGTACGACTCTTCAGTGGCGACTTCCCTGAAAACTTAAAACCTGCACGCATCGTCTGATAGCTCAATAGCAGCGTGCTGATGAGGGGAAGAAATGTAAGGAGAATTTTCATAGTGATTGGTTTTCAACCTTACTTCAACGGCGATAGCGTGTAATCAATTTCAAAGCCAAGGGCATGGGCAATTCGAGTGAGCACCTTCATTGACACCTTGCGACGAGCTTTTTCAATGCTGGAGATGTAAGATTTTTTCACCCCCAACTTTTCTCCTAGCTCTTTTTTTGTAATCTGCTGGCGTTGCCGTTCTTCTTTGAGTTGTTGTATTAGCAACTCAGTTTTTATTTCCAACGCAATTTTTTCTTCGAATGCATCTCTTCGGGGGGTTCCCACCTCTCCATAAATTGCAGTTTTCAGTTCTGTTGCTGATATAAGTCTCATAACGTACTATTATTTTTAGAGTTAAGGGGACTTCTAAAAATTAGCTGTTAGGTCATTTTGATTTTATGAGAGATAGATTTTGGGCTAATTTCGCCAAATCATAGCGAGCTATGGTTTAAGAGATTAGTGCAAAAGATACTCTCAGAAAACAAAATGAACAACAGCTGTATTTAGCAGCCTCCCCAATTTAAAACTAATTTTTAGAAGTCCCCTTAAGAAAGAAAAAATCCCGAAAACTAAAACTTTACGCCATCGGGTTTAGAAGTCCCCTTAGGTGTTTTTTTGTCGGAGTCTTTCCTTTTTAAGTTGTTGTGCAAACTTTTATCACTCGCCCTCTTCGGTAGTGTTGGAGGGGGCTTCGACTTCCTCCACATACACCTGTGCTGCTTCCTGCTTCACAATTTTCACCTTTGCACCTTTTTCGATGAATCCAAAAGTAGAAACAGCATCATAATACTTACCATTCACACTCACTTTGCCCGAGGGGCGAAGTACCGTGAAGGCAATAGCTGTTTCGCCCACAAGGTTTTTGGTGGAGCTATCCACTCCCACAAAGCCCTCGCTTGTTTCTTGGGTGGATTGCAGTGAAAGGCGGCTGAATGGTCCTTTTCGTGCACCAAACACCTTGGCGGTCAGATAAAGACAAAGCACGGTGGCGAGTGAAATCGAACCGAGCACCACGGTGCCTGCCGATGCTATTTCAGAACCCGACACGCCCTCGAAATCAAAATCAACATTGCGCACCAAGCTCAGCACTAGCGCACCGACTGAGAGCATAATCCCAGAAACACCAGCCACGCCAAAGCCTGGAATCACAAACACTTCGAGTGCAATGAGTATCAGTCCGACAATAAAAAGTAGAATCTCCCAATGCGCTGCTAGTCCCTCCAAATAAAGCGGAGCAAAATAAAGTGTGGCAGCCATGAGCGCAATCACAATGGGGAAACCCAATCCGGGGGATTGCATTTCATAATAAATTCCTCCGATAATTGCCATGATGAGAAATCCCGAAATCATCGGATTGACCAAGAATCCGATAATCTTCTCGATAAACGAGGGGGTATATTCTTCGATTTGATATTCTTCATAGCCCAATTGCTCCAGCAACTCGCTGATGCTTTCCGCCGAGCCCTCGCAATAGCCATGCGCCATGGCTTCCGAAGTGGTGAAAGTCAGAATCTGCGTGGAGTCCACCACTCCCGGCACCACCACACGCTCGTCCACCATCGCCTCAGCCATCAGTGGATTGCGATGCCAGATGATTTCGCCTGCCACTGTGTCGCAACCATGCGCTTCGGCAGTAGCTCGCATCGTGGCTCGCATATACGACTGATATTTATCGGGCATCTTTTCGCCCGTTTGGTTCACCACCGAAGCCGCCCCGATACTTCCGCCCTTGCGCATGTAAATACTATCGCAAGCGATAGAAATCAGTGCGCCAGCACTAGCGGCATTATTGTCAATAAACACATAAACGGGGATTGAGCTGTTGAGAATCTTCGTGCGAATCGAGTCGGCACTCTCCACCAGTCCGCCATAAGTATTCATGTGAATCAGCACCAAATCGGCTTTCAGACTGTCGGCAGCCTCAAAGGCATGCTGCGTGTCGCGCCACACTTTGGGCGATATTTCCTCTTTGATATTGAGCTGATAGATGAGCGGTTTGCTTTCTTGGGCAAAGCCAAGAAAATGAAAGCTACATACTATATATAGTAGTATTAAAAATTTTCTCATCTCAGATTAAATCTTCAATCATTTCGAGCAACGACTCTCGGTTGATGGGCTTGCCCACGCATCCATCCATGCCTGCGGCGAGATATTCAGCCACATCTTCATCGCTTTCGTTGCCAGTCATTGCCAAAATAACAACTTTATTTTCCGTGCCATGCTCTTGCTCGTAAGCTCGTATTGCTTTTGTGCATTCGATGCCATCCATCACCGGCATGCTGATATCCATCAAGATAACATCAGCACCTGCGGTTTTGAAGTGCTCGAAGCCTTCTTCACCATTATAGGCGCTCGTGATTTCTTTGAATGTTGTTTTCAGTGGAAAAGCAATCACTTTGTGATTGATAGGACTGTCATCAATGATTAAAACGTTTAAATCGGCAAGTTCTTTCGACATGGCTATAAGGTTTCTTTAATAAAAGCCCAAATTTAGACTAATTATTGATAACATCCAAGTAGATGTAAGGAAAATGCTCTACTGCGCCACAAAAGCATCTACATCCTTAGCGGTTATTTCATCGGAGCTGAGGATAATCAGTCGCTCCACCACATTGCGAAGCTCACGGATATTGCCTGTCCAAGGAAGGGTAGTGAGCTTTTGGGTGGCATCGGCAGCGATTGATTTTTCTGCCATGCCATAATCTTGGCAAATCCGCTTGATGAAATGCTCAATCAGCATCGGAATGTCTTCTTTGCGTTCGGCAAGCGAGGGCACTCGAATTAAAATCACACTCAAACGGTGGTATAAATCCTCACGGAAAGTGCCTTTCTCAATCTCGTGGGCGAGGTTTTTATTGGTGGCAGCCACAATGCGCACATCCACCTTAATTTCCTTGTCGCCTCCCACACGAGCAATCACATTTTCCTGCAAGGCACGAAGCACCTTGGCTTGTGCCGAAAGGCTCATGTCGCCAATTTCGTCTAAAAACAAAGTGCCTCCATGAGCCAATTCAAACTTACCCTTGCGCTGTTTCACTGCCGAGGTGAAAGCTCCTTTTTCATGCCCAAACAATTCGCTTTCTATCAATTCCGAAGGAATAGCGGCGCAATTCACCTCAATGAAAGCTTGCTTTGCTCGTGGACTATTGTCGTGTAATCGCCGAGCCACCAACTCTTTGCCCGTTCCGTTAGCTCCGGTGATAAGCACCCGAGCATCGGTGGGCGCCACTCGGTCGGTCATGTCGATTACTTTTCTGATGCCTTCCGATTGCCCGATGATTTCAAACTTTTGGTTCACCTTCTTTTTCAACACCTTGGTTTCGGTGATTAGCTCCCCTTTGTCGAGTGCATTTTTGAGTGTAATCAGCAAGCGATTTAGGTCGAGTGGTTTCTCGATGAAATCGAAAGCTCCAATTTTGATAGCCTCCACAGCCGTATCAATATTGCCATGCCCCGAAATCATCACCACGGGCGCATGCGTTTCCATGGCACAGATGGCTTCGAGCACCTCAATGCCGTCCATTTCAGGCATTTTGATGTCGCAAAGAATGGCGTCAAATTCTGTCTTACTGAGCAAGCCCAGAGCAACCTTGCCGCTTTCAGCAAGCTCCACCTCATATTGCTCATATTCCAATATATCTTTGAGCGCATTTCGAATGCTACGCTCATCATCAATGACTAATATTTTTTTCATGCTAAGAGTTGAGAGCTGTTGTGCAGCTCAATTCGTAATTCGTAATTTTCTAATTCGCAATTGATTGCAATGCTCCTTCTTTCAGGGAATAATCGGTTTGAATAATCAGCGAGATATTAAATTTTTGGATTATAAAATCAATCAGAAGGAGTGCAGGGACAATCATCTCCACGCGCATCACTTCGATGGAGGGCATCAAGCGTCGTTCGGCATCGGTTGAGCCATAGAGTTTCTGAAATACTCGCTTGAAATCGGCAATCGAAATCGGCAGCGCCTTTCTGATTTTAGAGTTTGGGGCAATGCCTTCCATTTCATCCGCCACGGTGTCGAAAGTGCCCGAGCAGCCTATCAGTGTTGAGATTTCATGCGCTGGAAGTTCCTGCAATTCAGGCATCATTTTTTCAAACCAGTCTTTGATTGCTTCACACTCCTGCGACTGAATAGGGTCGGAAATATCAAATCGCTCCACCACACGAGCAATTCCCGTGGGGAAACTCCGTTTCCATGCCACTTGATTGTTTTTCACCAGAATAAACTCATTGCTTCCGCCGCCAATATCCATGATTAGCGCATTGTCGGGAATTTCGCCGAGGGCAAATTTCACTCCCTCAAATATATAACTTGCTTCCTCATCGCCACTGATAATGGTCAAATCTAGTCCCGTAGCATCTTTGAGTTGCTGCGCAAATTCAGCTTTATTCACCGCATCACGCACCGCCGAAGTGGCAATCACCCGAATGTCATCCATTTTGCCAAATGGCTTCATCGAGTCCAAGTGAGTCAGCAGCGCATGAATGGCTCGCTGAGTGGCTTCTTTGGTGAGTTGGTTGTTATTAATTCCTCCCTTGCCGAGCTTCACCGCCACCTTGCTACTATGAAGTAATTCGCATTCATTCGCATTTACTTCCGCAATCAGCAAGTTGCAGGTGTTTGTTCCGAGGTCTATAATCGCTTTCTTCATAAGCACAAAGATAGGAAAAGAAAAAAAGAACTGACAGCAATTTTTTAGAACTCTCCTGAAAAAGAACTCAACTACCACGGTGCTTTAGCCTTTTTCTAGATTTTTTATTTCATTGTTTGACACGCACCAAAGCGCTGGGCAGTTGATGCTTAAAGGCGATTTGCTTGGGTTTAATATAAGGTGTGATTTAAATCTGATAACCTCTTTCCTGATTTTAGGAAAGCATATTTTAAATCTGATAATCCCTTTCCTAATTTTGGGAAAGCATATTTTAAATCTGATAATCCCTTTCCTGATTTTGGGAAAGCATATTTTAAATCTGATAATCCCTTTCCTGATTTTAGGAAAGCATATTTTAAATCTGATAATCCCTTTCCTGATTTTAGGAAAGCATATTTTAAATCTGATAATCCCTTTCCTGATTTTAGGAAAGCACATTTTAAATCTGATAATCCCTTTCCTAATTTTGGGAAAGAGTGCATTGAATCTGAAAGCTACCTTGTAAATTTGCCCATGCACATCAAAAAATAAATATTACCGGTTCTAATTTTAGCATGCGTCTTGGCAGATTATTTACTTGACAAAGTCGTTATCGAAGCAGGTAGATCATCTTTAAAAACAAGCACTCCATTCTTAGTTTTTTCGCCATCCACAAAGCTGTTTTTGGAGAAAAACACTTTATTTGCAGATGCGACATGCTATGTGGGGAGTATGTCAATTAACTTTTTAGTCTTGTGCTAATTCTTTAAAAAAAATATCGCCCCAAACATATTTTCCACTACCTTTACGCTAAATTTTAAAAACACAATATGGCAATTATAAGACCTCTCAACGGGAAGACCCCTCAAATTGGGGAGAAATGTTTCGTGGCTG
This sequence comes from Mangrovibacterium sp., assembly GCA_047974225.1. Classification (GTDB taxonomy): domain Bacteria; phylum Bacteroidota; class Bacteroidia; order Bacteroidales; family Prolixibacteraceae; genus JBKEDC01. The sequence continues at coordinate 59,402 of JBKECD010000139.1, read as the reverse complement.
AAAATGCCGCCATCATTGGCGATGTGGAAATTGGCAACGGCAGCAGTGTGTGGTATAGCACTGTCCTTCGTGGTGATGTGCACTATATTAAAGTAGGCGAAAATACGAGCATTCAAGATTGTGCGGTGATTCATGGCACTTATCAGAAATCACCCACTAATATTGGTAGTCATGTGATTATTGCTCATGGCGCAATTGTGCATGGGGCAACGCTTCACGACCATGTGATGGTGGGCATGAATGCGGTGGTGCTCGATGATTGCATAGTGCATTCCAACACGATTATTGCTGCGGGTTCGGTAGTTACCAAAGGCACTGTCGTGGAGGGAAACAGCGTCTATGCGGGCATTCCGGCGAAGAAAATCAAAGACCTCACGCCCGAGCTCGCCAAAAATGAATTGGAGCGTATCGCCACCAATTATGCCACTTATGCAAGCTGGTATGACGAATATTACGAAGCCACCGAGGGGGAGGGCTAGAAGCAAGCTCCTCCTAACCTCCCCAAGGGGAGGGACTAAAACCACAGATATGTAATAAGATAAATTAATTATAAACCCAGCGTCTCTATCCCTCCCCTTCGGGGAGCTTAGGAGGGGCTAACGCCTTTTCTCTCCCCCTCGGGGGAGTTGGAGGGGGCTAAATTTTTAAAATATGAAACCAACATTGTTGATTTTGGCTGCTGGAATGGGTAGCCGCTACGGAGGATTAAAACAAATTGACCCCTTCGGACCAAATGGAGAAACAATCATCGAGTATTCGGTGTTTGACGCTATCCGTGCAGGATTTGGCAAAGTCGTTTTTGTAATTCGCGAAAGCTTTGCTGATGATTTTAAAGCGATATTCGACAGTAAACTCAAAGGAAAAATCGAGGTTGAATACGTCTATCAAGAATTGAACAAGCTGCCCGAAGGATATGCTTGTCCTGAAGAGCGTGAAAAACCTTGGGGCACTGGTCATGCCATCCTTATGGCTAAAGATGTGATTAAAGAGCCTTTCGCCTCGATTAATGCCGATGATTTCTATGGCAAAGAGTCATTTGAGGTGATGGCTGAGTTCTTAAAAAACGAGTGTACAGCCGACCAATACAGCATGATGGGCTATTCGTTGAAAAACACCCTTTCAGAATATGGCTCAGTAAGTCGTGGTATCTGCGAAAGCGATGATAAGCAAAACCTTACAGTGATTGTGGAGCGTCATGAAATTCGTCGTGAAGCCCAAGGAATTGTCTGCAATGACGGCAAAGGCGAGCTGATGACAATTGCTGAAAACTCGCCTGCATCAATGAACTATTGGGGATTCCACCCCAGTCTATTCGCTAAGCTCGAAGATTTATTCAAGAGATTCTTGGATGCGGACATCAACACGCCTAAATCAGAGTTTTATATTCCCAATGTGGTGTTTGATTTAATCAAAGACAAATCGGCAGCCACTAAGGTGTTGGAAGCTGATTCGCCTTGGTTTGGCGTAACCTTCCCCGATGACAAACCATTTGTGGTGGGCAAAATCCAAGATTTGACTGATAAAGGAGTTTATCCAGCTAAACTTTGGTAAATGTAATAGTATCGCAATAAAAAAGCAGAACCGCCATGGCAGTTCTGCTTTTTTATTGCTGATTTAAAAGGGGATTATTTCACCACTCGCACCATTGTTACACCTTCCACAGCTTGCAACTTAGCCAAAGCATCCTCAGTGATAGGAGCGTTCAAGTCCATGATGCTATAAGCCACGTTGCCACGACTTTTGCTCACCATATTGCTGATTTGCACCCCAGCCGATGAAAGAGCTGCTGTGGCATCTGCCACTTTGCCATCGCCAGTGCTGACATAGGCCACACGAGCTCCGCTTGCCACACCTAGGTTTACAGCAGGGAAGTTCACCGAGTTTAAGATATTACCATTGTCGAGGTAGTCTCTCACTTGATCCGCCACCATGATGGCGCAGTTGGTTTCTGATTCCGCCGTTGAAGCTCCGAGGTGAGCCACGGTGTAGGTCTTAGGCATTTTAATATTGTATGCATTCGGGAAGTCGCAGAAATAAGCTGAAATTTTACCTGCGTCGATGGCTGCATGAATAGCTTCATCGTTGCACAATCCGCCACGAGCGAAGTTCATGATTTTAATGCCTGTTTTCATTTTTGCAATCAAGTCGGCATTTACAAATCCTTTGGTGTCGGGGGTTTCAGGGATGTGAACAGTCATATAATCGGCATCCGCTAGAAGTGCATCGAAGTTTTCCACCACCTGCACACGGCTGTTTAGTTTGATGGCATTGCCCACTGAAAGGTAAGGGTCATAGCCCACCACATTCATGCCTAAATCCACGCAAGCGTTGGCAGTCAAGATGCCGATAGCACCGAGTCCGACCACCGCAATTGTTTTTCCAGCAGCTTCTTGTCCAGCAAAGTTTTTCTTGCCAGCTTCCACTAAGGCAGGAATTTCATCGCCTTTGCCATCGAGCGAGCGAGCCCATTCGATAGACTCCATCACTAGTCGTGAGCCATAGAGAATGCTTCCAAGCACAAGCTCTTTCACTGCATTGGCATTAGCACCAGGAGCATTGAATACCACGATGCCTTGCTCAGTGCATTTGTCCAATGGGATGTTGTTTACACCAGCACCAGCACGACCGATTGCCTTGAGGCTAGCGGGCAATTCCATATCGTGCATTTTGAAACTGCGGAGAATAATCGCATCTGGATTTTCCTCGTTGTCATCAATCAGATAGTTCGACTCAGGTAGTTTTTTTAGTCCTTGAGGGTCAATTTTGTTTAGCGTTTTAATCTTAAACATGGGTTGATACATTTTATGGTTATACATTTTGTTTTTCAATTCTACAAAGATTGCAATAATATCGGGGATAATCATCATTTAAGCTGATTTATTCCTGATATTGGTTCTTTTGTCTTCTTAAAATTCGCTGGTGAAGTGAAACTTCACGTCTTTAAATTCGTCTTGGGTCATTTGAAGTAAAAAGGCGGAATCAGCCATAAAGACATCGCGCCCGCGCTTGTCTTTAGCCATTTTTTGATATTTTCGTTTTTTGAACTCTTCCAGCACTTTGGGGTCGTCGCACTCAATCCAGCAGGCTTTATACATAGGCATGGACTCGAATCGACATTTGGCGCCATACTCATGTTCTAGGCGATATTGAATCACCTCGAATTGGAGTTGTCCCACGGTGCCAATGATTTTGCGCCCGTTAAACTCGCTGGTGAATAATTGCGCCACACCTTCTTCCATCAGTTGGTCGATGCCCTTAGCAAGCTGCTTCGATTTCATCGGGTCGGCATTTTCTACATAACGAAACATTTCAGGGCTAAAGCTTGGCAAGCCTTTGAAATGAATCTCCTCGCCTGAAGTCAGCGTGTCGCCAATGATGAAGTTGCCCGTGTCGGGCACGCCGACAATATCGCCGGGGTAGGCCTCGTCGATGACTTCTTTCTGCGATGCCATGAAAGCCGTGGGGCTTGAAATGCGCACCGTCTTATTATTTCTGATATGCTTATATACTTCGTTGCGCACAAATTTCCCCGAGCATATCTTCACAAAGGCTAGTCGTGAGCGGTGATTGGGGTCGATATTGGCGTGGATTTTAAAAACAAAGCCAGTGAATCCTTCTTCATAGGGGCTCACTTCTCGTTCTTCGGTGATGCAGGGTTTCGGACTAGGAGCAATCTCCACGAAAGTGTCGAGCAGTTCCTGCACGCCAAAGTTGTAGAGTGCCGAGCCGAAGAACACCGGCGCAAGCTCACCCGCTAAATATTCCTCACGGTCGAACTCTGGATAGACAGCCTCCACGAGTTCGAGTTCTTCACGAAGCACTTCGGCATCATTGCCGATATGATCTTCTAGCTTAGGGTCGTTCAAGTCCTCAAATAAGAAACCTGGTTCGATTTCCTGCACATTGGGGTTGAACAGATTGAGCGAGCGATTGTAGAGATTATACACTCCTTTGAAGTCAGCTCCCGAATTAATTGGCCAGCTCAAAGGGCGAGTTTTGATTTTTAGTTGCTCTTCGATTTCTTCGAGCAGGGTGATGGTGTCGCGCGAAGGGCGGTCGAGTTTATTAATATAGACAATCACTGGGGTCTTGCGCATGCGGCAGACGTTCATCAGTTTCTCAGTCTGCGGCTCGACGCCTTTGGCGGCATCAATCACGATAATGACGCTATCGACAGCGGTCAGGGTGCGGAAGGTGTCTTCTTGGAAGTCTTGGTGCCCGGGGGTGTCTAGGATATTCACTTTATAATCCTTGTATTCAAATCCCATCACAGAAGTAGCCACCGAGATACCACGTTGCCGCTCAATTTCCATAAAGTCGGAAGTAGCTCCTTTCTTGATTTTATTGCTTTTTACAGCTCCTGCCACACGGATAGCGCCACCAAAAAGCAATAGTTTTTCTGTCAGTGTTGTCTTTCCCGCATCGGGATGACTCACAATGCCGAAGGTTCTTCGGCGTTCGATTTCTTCTTTAAAACCCATGTTGTCTTTTCTATTTGACCACAAAAGTAAGAAAATAAGTTGAAAGTTTGGATAGAGAGTAGTGGTTAGTGGTTAGTGGTTAGTGGTTAGTGGTTAGTGGTTAGTGGTTAGTGGTTAGTGGTTAGTGGCGCAGCCAACTCATAACTCATAACTCATAACTCATAACTCATAACTCATAACTCATAACTCATAACTCATAACTTACTCAATCACCAAGGGGATGAAGAATTGGAATTTTGATCCTTTGCCAAGCGTTGATTCGACCCAGATTTCGCCACCGAGCATTTCTACAAGCTTCGATGCAATAGCTAAGCCGATACCTGTGCCCCCGTAGTTGCGTGAGAGGTTGCCCTCGATTTGGGTGAACCGCTCAAAGACTTTGGATAGATTATCCTCGGCAATGCCGATGCCAGTGTCCGACACTTTAAAGTAGATGCGGTCGCCTCGCTGCTCGATATTCAAGACCACTTGCCCCGAAGAGGTAAATTTAAAGGCATTGTCGAGCAAGTGCTTCAGCACTTGGGTGAGGCGTGATTCATCGGTTACCGACATGAAGTGAATAGGCAGGGTATTCTCGATTTTAAATTCAATCGACAGACTATCTTCTTCAATTAGGCGGTTGTATCTTTCGCTCAGATTAAAGCAGACTTTATCATAGGACACATAGTTTTCATTCAATACAATCTGACCGACTTCAATCTTTGAGAAATCAATGATTGAATCAATAAGCGACAGCAAGCTGTCGCCGCTATTGCGAATCAATCCCACAAATTCTTTTCGCTCTTCAACCGATAAGTCTTCCACCAAAAAATTAGAAAATCCGATGATGGCATTCATTGGCGTGCGAATCTCGTGCGACATGTTTGCCAAGAACGACGATTTCAATCGGTCGGCTTCTTGGGCTTTCTCTTGCTCATCGAGCAGACGTTTTTCTACCACTTGTCGAGCGGCAATCATTTCGTTGGCGACTTCCCCAAGCTCACGGAACTCCTTAGAGTACATGTCTTCCAAATCAAGGTAGTTCAATTCTTGACTGCTTTTCTTGAAGAACGATACAAAGTTATTGAAGTCGCGCTTGAATTGCCCCTCAAACCAGCGGAGCAGAAGTATTTCAATAAGCAGAATCAAGGCGAAGAGGAAGATGATTTGAAGAAGGTTCATCATGAAATTATCCCGCAAAGTATCTACTTGCAGAGCTATTTCTTCATCAACTTCCGACACAAAGAAGCCTGCGCCAATAATCCAACCCAAGTTGGTGTCGCGCTGCACATAGGAGATTTTCTCAGAAAGAACATTGACATTCCCATCGTTATCCAAGTCGCGCATATACCAAGGATAGTTCACAAAGCTACCTTCGGGGTGCTTTTCGAGTGAATCGGTCAAAACCTTAAAGGCATTGCGCGCCGCAGGGTCGGTCGATGTCGATAGATTAAATTGCTTGACATCATCAAACACCTTGCCCATAGATGTAACGGCGCGACCATCTTCTTCCACAATAAAGGCGTCGCCTTTATAGCCGAAAAATTTCACGCTGACTTTATTTGCCACCTCGGCCACGAGCTCTTTATAATAATCGGAGGGATAAACCAAAGACACGAAATACCAATCATAGGCGGGGAACTCTTTCACAAAGACCACTTTGTTTTCTTTGGTGATGGTGTCAGATGCATAGCGAAAGCCTTCGCCCCGCTCTTTGACGATTTTGATTTCCTCTTGCGCAAAATAAGAGCCCGTGCGGTCTTTGATGTGCAATAGGCTTTTGCCATCGAAAGCAGGCGAGGTGGGGTTATACACCCCTCGACCTTGCAGGTCGTTGATTGCCACATGCTGGCGTGTCGATGCGCTTCCTAGCGATGCGAGCGACTTAATGATGAGTCGCTTGATTTGAGCTTCGCTCAAGCGCCCTTTGTTTTCGTTGTAGATAGTGCTGGCGAGATTGTATGCCTCTTGCACGTTGTTTTCAATGCTGCCTACCTTGCGCTCGTCGAAGCTTTTTTTCACTTGCGCAATATAGCTACTCTCAATGGAGATCATATTTCGCACAAATTGCTCGGCAGTTTGAATTTTCTCTTGTCGGATTTTCGCCACCGATTCGTTGTAGCTTCTCACTTGATGCATGAGCAGCACAGCTACAATGCTCAGTGCAGTGAGCAAGGCGAACCCGATTAAGACTACTCGAAAGTAGTCAAACATGCTTTTATTTAGGAATTTCTTTGGCGACATAAATCAACGCGGCATCTATACATAATATTACAGTTGGCGAATTTCGACTTTTTTTTCAAATTTGCAAAATAAATTCCGACTTCTTTTTGCTAGGTGGCTAGTTTTTAGTTATCGGTTTCGCTTTATCCATTTCCCAATTTCCTTAAAGCTTACTTTTTTGCCATACATTAATATACCCGTGCGATAAATCTTGGCAGCGCCCCACACGCACACGAGAGTGGTGGCAATAAGCAAGGCGAGGGAAAGTAATATTTCCCAAGGGGCTACTCCGGCAGGGATGCGTGCAATCATGCTCACGGGGGAGAAGAGAGGAAAGAGGGAAGTCCAGAAGGCGAGTGTGCCGTTGGGATTTTCGCTGATAGGAGTAACCATCACGATTGCCATGACAAGCGGAATAGCTATGATGCTCACCAATTGCTGAGCATCTTCGTCGGTGTTCACCGCCGAGCCGATAGCTCCCATGATAGAGGCGTAGAGCAAATAGCCAAACACGAAGAACAAGAGAAAGGAGCTTAAAAGGAGCGGTAGGTTTAAGCTGTTGATTAAGCTGAGGATTTCATTTTCTGAAGCACTGCTCATCATTGATGCCGATTGCGGGATGCCGGGGCTGCTCATGATGCTCTGCGATGCTTCGACCATCGGCGTGGGGTCGGGCATGAAGAAGCTTGTGGAAGCACTAATAAGTATCCCGCCAAAGATAATCCAGATTAGAAATTGAGTAAGTCCGACAAGTCCAATGCCGACAATCTTCCCAAACAGTAGTTGCACAGGTTTCACCGACGACACGAGCACCTCGCTGATGCGGTTCGTCTTTTCCTCCGCCACGCCACGCATCACCATTGAGCCATACATGAATATCATGATATAAATAATAAAGCCTGCCATCATGCCAATGAGGCTATTGATTTCTGATGATACCTTGTCGGTTGTGCCATCTTCGTTGAGCTTGATGGTGTCGAGTTGCAGGCGGGTGGTGGTGCGTGCGAGTTTTTGCTCTAAATCGGGAATGCCTGCGGCATCAAACACCGCCGCTCGCTTGTCGGCAGTGATGAGTGATTCCAATTGCCTCTTGATGTTGGATTGGATGCTCCGAGCGGCTTGTCCGTTAGAAAAAATCTGAATGCGATTTGAAGTAAACACATTGTGGGGCACATGCACCAAGGCATTGAAATCGCCCGTGTGATTAGCCGCCCGCAGTTCCTGATATTTCTCCTGAGGAATATAGGTGATGTGTAGCAAGTCGTTGCCTTCGATGCGATTGAGAAACTGTGCTGTTTCATCAAAGACCGCCACTCGTTGCAGTTCTTGCGCTCCTTTGAGGCTCATCCAAGTGGAGAAACCGATTAGGGCGGCAAAGGCTAAAGGAACGAGTAGGGTGGTGAGAATAAATGATTTTTTCTTTACTCGGGTGAGGTATTCACGTTGTAATATAAGTATCGCTTTGTTCATGTTTTTTTTCTTTTTAGTGCGGAGTGCGAAGTGCGCAGCCAACTCATAACTCATAACTCATAACTCATAACTCATAACTCATAACTCATAACTCTTTCCACTGCTTCGATAAAAATGTCATTCATTGAGGGGAGTACCTCGCAGAAGGAAAGAATTTCAGTTTCGGCATTGAGCTGTTGAATTAATTCACGATTGCTGAGCTCGTCAGGTTTTTTAAATCGAAAGAACCGCCGATTAGCTCGCAGCTCATCGAGCTCGACAGCAAGCTTTGCTTGCTCGAAGATGCTTGGCATCTCTTGGTTGGCTGAAATTTCCAGCTCGAAGACTCCTTGCTTGAAATCATCTTTAATCTCATAGATATTGCCGTCGAGAATTTTTTTCGAGCGATTAATCAGTGCCACATGGTCGCATATTTCTTCTACTGACGCCATGTTGTGAGCCGAAAAGATTATGGTTGTCCCTTTCTGCTTCAGCTCCAGAATTTCATTTTTAATCAGATTGGTGTTTATCGGGTCGAAGCCACTAAAAGGCTCGTCGAATATCAGCAGTCGAGGCTCATGGATGACCGTGGTGATGAATTGCACCTTTTGCGCCATGCCTTTCGATAGCTCGTCGATTTTCTTTCCCCACCACGACTCGATTTCAAATTTCTCAAACCAATATTTCAGGTTGCGTAAGGCGTCATTTTTGCTCATCCCCTTTAGTCGAGCTAAATATAAAGCTTGGTCGCCCACAGCCATTTTCTTATATAGTCCTCGTTCCTCGGGAAGGTAGCCGATTTGATGCACATCATCGGGCATTGCGGGGCGACCCATGAAGCTCAGCGAGCCGCTGTCGGGAGCGGTGATTTGGTTGATAATCCGAATTAAGCTTGTCTTGCCAGCACCATTCGGACCGAGCAGCCCGAAGATAGATCCTTCTTCTACATCAATGCTCACCCCATCGAGGGCGCGATGTCCGTCATAGTCCTTCACAATGTTCTTAGCCGAAAGTATATGCATAGTTTTCTTATGTTTCTCTTGCACAAAGATAGCGTTTTTTTCTATACTTTTGTCTTTCTAAAAATTGAAAACTATGCGTATAGATATATTGACTGTTGTCCCCGAATTATTGGCGAGCCCTTTTCAGCATTCCATCTTAAAGCGAGCCCAAGATGCGGGTGTGGCTGAAATTGTGGTGCATGACATTCGGGAGTTTTCCACCGACAAGCATAAGCGAGTCGATGATTATGCCTTTGGCGGAGGTGCTGGCATGGTGATGACTATCCAGCCGATTGAGGATGCTATTAATCACCTCAAGTCGCAGCGTGATTACGATGAAATTATTTATACTAGCCCCGATGGGGAAGTGCTCAATCAGCAGATTTGCAACCGATGCTCGATGATGGAGAACATCATTATTTTGTGTGGTCATTATAAAGGTATCGACCATCGCATTCGTGAGCATCTGATTACGCGTGAGATTTCCATTGGCGACTTTGTGCTCACGGGGGGCGAGATGGCAGCAGCGGTGATGGTCGATGCGATTGTGCGGCTCATCCCGGGTGCTATGAGCGATGAAACTTCGGCTTTGAGCGATTGCTTTCAAGACAATCTGCTCAGTCCGCCAGTTTACACTCGCCCGTCAAACTATAAAGGTTGGGAAGTGCCCGAAGTGCTGCTCAGTGGCAATGATGCGCTGATTAACAAATGGCGCGAGGAACAATCTTTTGAACGCACGCAGCGCTTGCGACCCGATTTGTTGCCTTAGCTGCTCAATACTGACTTTCTTTTCTTCCGCATATTCCGATGTAAGGGCAGAAATTGCAATTTTGCTCTTCCTTTTGGGTGAACACATTGTCGGGGTGGAATAAATCGCGGAGCACTTCGTGGAGCACGGTGTTGAAATCGTTTCGAATTTCGGCATAGTTCACAGTTGTTTTGCCCATGGTGATTTGCGGGGCAAAGTCCTTAAAGAAGGTATCAATCTTATAGATGTTGGGACTGATATTACTTTCGTCATACAGGCGGCTGTAGATTTCACAATAGAGAAGCGTTTGGAAAATCTCTTTGGGCTTTTTCTTTTTCTGGCTGTCGGTGAAGTCGCTAATCTCCGTAAAATTCAACTCCGCGCTCTTTCCGGTTTTGTAGTCGATGATGCGCAGTCCATCTTTTGAGCGGTCAATTCTGTCCACAGTGCCTCCGATGTGGAAGCTTTCCATCTTCCCATCAATTTCGAGTTCGAAATCGGTGATAAGTTCCTTTTCCAGATCCACCATTTGCAAGGGTGCAAACAGCTTGTCGTTGCGCAGCATTTGGCGCAGATAGGTGAGGAGCTGATTTGCCACTAGCAGGTTGTTGCCATTCAATTCCACTGGCGCAGGCTCTTCGTCTTCTTTGGTCAGTTTGAAAGCCTTGGCGAAAGCCTGATTGATGGCTTTATTCAGTTGTTTCTCGTTTTTCGCCATGGCGTCGAGCATTTCGCGGTCGATGGTTTTATCCTCAAAGGAACGATAGATAATTTCTGAAGCATCGTGAAACAAGTTTCCAAATATTCGATTATCGACTTCTTCCTCTATCTCGTCGCCTGCTTTAATTCCAGCCACATAGCTCAGATAAAATTTGAATTTACAATCCAGATAAGTGTTCAGCTCGCTAGGCGAAAGTTTCCGCTCTTGATATCGTTTTAGCAATTTCGCACGCCGCTCGGGAGTCGAGGGAATGGCGATTGTTTGATGCTCGACACTCTTATAGTTGAAGTCGATTTCGAGCTGGCGGATATGGCGCTTCGAGTCATAAATCAGCTGATAAAGATAGCGGCTCATCTCGCCAGTGGTGAGCCCGTTGCTCGAAGAGTCATAGACCAACACAATTTCCTTGGCACGGTTGAGCATCCGATAGAAATAATAGGCATACATGGCATCATGCTCCTCATAGGTGGGCAGCTCGAAGGCTTTTCGGAGGTTGTAGGGGATGAATGAATGCGTGTTTTCGGTGCTGGGCAATCGACCATGATTGACCGAAAGCATGAAGACTCGCTCAAAGTCGAGGTTGCGCGTTTCGAGCACCCCCATCACTTGCATTCCTGAAAGCGGTTCGCCCTCAAAGGGGATGCTGATGCCCCCAATAGCCTGCTGCAAGATGCGGAAAAAGAGCGACATCGAAACAAGCTCTTGCAGATGACTTTGCAGGGCATCGTGCAGCTGCTGAATGCCCAGATATGCTTGATAGAGATATTCAGCCTCTAGTGCGATGTGTTCCGAAGAACTGTCGAGATGCTGATATTTCACCGCTAGTCGGTTGATGATTTGCAGCAGCTGTTGGCAGAAAGAATGCCAATCGCTTTGGGGCTGGAAAATCAGTCTGAGCAGCTCATCATGCTGGAAGAAATCAAGCTCTATATAGATGCGATTATCTCGGATGATTGAGTTCACCAATTCCTTATATATAGGTGTGGTGAGCAGTTGGTGGTTTAGGATTGAAATCACCGGGCGGTAGTAGAAAGCAGGTTTTCCTTGGTGCTTGCGGAGGTTTCGTTGCAGCTCTATCAGCAGGTTGATGAAATTATAAACAGGCGTGTTGCTGATGGGATATCCCATCGTGATGTTGATTTCCTCTTGCAGCGCTCCGGCAGCCGACACGGTGGGCACAAGCAGGCTTTCCTCTGCCAAAATAATGGCATTGTCATCAAATCGCTTGTGGGTCTGAGGCTTGAAATCGGGGTGATTGATGATTTGCGTCTGCGCAATTTGGCTGGGCACCGATATAATTGAAATCTGCTGCTCCGACTTATCGCCATGCTCAAGCTGAAAATCCTTGGGCTGCGGAAAAAGGCTGAGATTTTTGCGCATAAACAATCCGGCTTCGTGCACCTCATCGTGCAGAAATTCCTCGTCGTAGTCCAAAAAGAACAAACAGTTTCGGCACTTGTTGAAATGCTTGAAAAGTGCAATCTCCGCTTTGTTGAGGGCATTAAATCCTACGAATATATAGTTTTCAGAGTGGAGCTTTGCTTCCGTGTCATCGTTCCACGCTTCCACCAAATCCCGATAAAACATGCCGTTGTAGCACGCTTTTTGAGTCCTGAGTTTTTGCTTAAATCGGTGATAGACCGTGGCGAGCTTCGACCATATATTTAGAAACTGCGTGCGATTGGTCGAGCCGTTGGCTTCGAGGTCGATGCCCCAAAATTCCTTGATAGCTTTGCGCTGACGCTCGTTGAGGTAGTCGAAATGACTTTCGATCTCCTTGAGGTCTTTGATGTTGCGGAAAAGGTCGTCGGCATCAATCAGATATTTGTCGATGTCGTTGAAATCGTGGAGCAGAATTTCCCCCCAGAAGTAAAATTCATCGAGTGTCTCGATATGTCCTGTCGTTTGCTGATAAATTTCATGCAATAAAAAAAGCTGAGCGATTTTGTCCGCCTCTTGATTTTCCGAAAGACTCCCTACAAGCTCGCTGATGGTGAGCACCTCGGGGGCAATCATGGCATGGCTGACGCATTCATTCAGATAGGCGGTGAAGAAAACGCCCGAACGTCGGTTGGGCACTATAATAGTAGTCTGTTGAAGCGAAATCTCATTGTGATTATAGAGATATTGCGCCACTTGTTTCAAGAATGGACTCATGCGTTTTTGTTTTTGAGGAAACAAATATATGTTTTTTAATGAATATTGTTGGCTGAAAAGACTATGTTTGTTCTTCAAATTTTAAAAGAATACGAAATGAAAAGGATTTTACTTTGTTTAGTGATTTTAGTGAGTGCGCTAGTGGTGCATGCGCAATCGGAAGTGAATATGCTTGAAGTGCCTTATGTGGCGGTTACTGGGGAGTCCTATCGGGAAATCATTCCCGATGAAATCACGGTGAGGTTCACACTTGCCGAGCGTTATGAAGGAAAAACAAAGCTTGAATTGAAGGAGCTTGAAACATCTTTACTCAAGAAATTAAAGTCAGCCGACTTTGATTTGAACACCCTTTCGGTGCTTGATGCGGGCTTGACCTACACGCCCATCAAGCGCAAGACTGAAGATGTGTTGGCAACCAAGACTTATCGGATAAAGCTATCCACGACTAGCGAATTGAGCCGTCTGTGGGAGGTGCTCGATGGGGTGCAGGTGCAGCAAGCGGAAATCAGCAGCCTTGATTTGAGCAACAAGGAGGAAGTGAAAAGCGAGGTGAGAAAAGAGGCGGTGCGCAATGCACATCGCAAGGCGGAGGAGATGCTCGAGGTGTTGGGCGGAAGCATCGAGGCTGTGTTGTTTTTAGAGGAAGAATATATTTATCCACGTACTTATCAGGCGAAGAATATGTCGTATGCGTTGGCGGAGTCGGCGGACATGTCAGCAGCCAATTCCGTGGAGTTTGAGAAGATTAAAATCGAATGCCGAGTGCGTGCGAGATTTTCGGTGAAGCAGAAGAAAAACTGGTCGATTGGGATGTAAGCTGAAAGAGATTAGGCGGAAATGAATATTTCCGTCTTTATTTTTGCGTTTTATTGGTTGTTTTTGCTTCCGACAGGTCTTTGGATTGTGTTTTATTGGTCGGTCGGGGAGAAGTCTATTAATAAAATTGCAATTTATTGGTCGGATATAAGTCGAACTTATCAAAAAGTTCCAACTTTTTTGTCGGTTCGGAATGATATTCTTAAAAAAAGCCAATGAGAAAGGATGGTAGCGTATAATATTGTATAAAAAAGCCAATGAGAAAGCTCGGTTTGTATTCGGGCATTAAAAAAAGCCAATAAGAAAGGATGAAAATGTGAGATATTGTATAAAAAAGCCAATAGGAAAGCTTGGTTTTGATTGAAACTGACAAAAAAGTTGGAGTTTTTTTGTCAGTTTTTCTTTCTGAAAATGAGGGGTGATTCTTTGGGAATGCACGCCATTAAAGGCTGCTGATGTTTTGTGATTTGGAAATTAGGATGCAAAGACGATTTTTGGTTAAAATATTTAACATCTTCCTGCAAAACAATAAGGTAGAATCGCATTCAATGAGAGCCGCATTCAATGCGGCTCTACGCACGCCCTTTTGGGGCGTTGGGGATTGCCTGCGGGATTTTCAGCCCAGCGATAAATGCAGAATGGGTAGAGCCGCATTGCATGCGGCTGTTAGTGTTCGAGGTTGTATTGAGCCGCATGCAATGCGGCTCAATACTTGAAATAATACCCTGTTCACGCAGAAATACACCCCGTTCGCGCAGATTTTGCAAAATAAAGCCATGTAAATTTGCTAATTACATTTATTTTTTGTTTACTTGTATTTTGCTGTTGCGCCTTAAATCACAATAATAACTCTTCCACTTCTCTTCCAAAGAGAAACTGGAAACAATTTTCGCTATCATGAAAAAATCATTATTCCTCTTGCTATTGCTCGCCACATTCATGGGGAGCTGCAAAATCAACTTCCCAGATGCTAATTTCAAGGCAGTGCTCCTGAACGACCATTCAATTGACACCAATAACGATGGAGAAATAAGCATTGCGGAAGCTGATGCTTACTCAGGATGCATAAGTGTAAATTCCTGTGGTATTTCCAGTTTGGCTGGAATTGAGCATTTTAGTCAGATTACAAGTTTGCGTTGCCACTCCAACAATATCACCAGCTTGGATGTGAGTAAGAATACAAAATTGACCGAATTGGAGTGCTCCAACAACAATCTCACCAGCTTGGATGTGAGTAAGCATGCTGAATTGACCGAATTGAGGTGCTCTAACAACAATCTCACCAGCTTGGATGTGAGTAAGAATACTGAATTGACCAAATTGTATTGCTATTCCAACAATCTCACCAGCTTGGATGTGAGGCAAAATACTGAATTGACCGAATTGTATTGCCTCTCCAACAGTCTCACCAGCTTGGATGTGAGTAATAATACAAGATTGACCGAATTGTATTGTTATTCCAACAAGATCACTAGCTTGGATGTGGGTAAGAATACAGAATTGACAGTACTGTATTGTTATTCCAACAATCTCACCAGCTTGGATGTGAGTAAGCATATTGAATTGACCGAATTGGAGTGCTCTAACAACAATCTCACCAGCTTGGATGTGAGTAAGAATACTGAATTGACCAATTTGCATTGCCACTCCAACAATCTCGCCAGCTTGGATGTGAGTAAGAATACAAAACTGACCGAATTGGTGTGCTCCGACAACAATCTCATCAGCTTGGATGTGAGGCAAAATACTGAATTGACCGAATTGTGTTGCTATTCCAACAATCTCACCAGCTTGGATGTGAGTAAGAATACAAAATTGACCGAATTGTATTGCTATTCCAACAATCTCACCAGCTTGGGTGTGGGGCAAAATACTGAATTGACCGAATTGTATTGCCATTCCAACAATCTCACCAGCTTGGATGTGAGTAAGTATATTGAATTGACTGAATTGGAGTGCTCCAACAATAATATCACCAGCTTGGATGTGAGTAAAAATACAAAATTAGCAAAATTGTATTGCACCGACAACAATTTCACCAGCTTGGATGTGAGTAAGCATGCTAAATTGACCGAATTGGGGTGCTCCAGCAACAAGCTCACCGACTTGGATCTGAGCAAGAATAAGATATTGGCAGAGTTATGGTGCAACGAGAACGACATCGCTTGTATTAAAATTTTTCCAGGACAGACCTTTTCCGAACAATTACACAAAGATGACAACACCAGCTTCTGCGAGGTGGAATAGCTCGGTGTGGATAAATGCGAAATTCAAGATGCTGATTGCTGATTTGCTACAAAGACATCGGGGCTCTGCCCCTGCAAACTTGCAGAAAAAACACATCGGAAAAAATCCGAATATTTAGTCAGACCCAAAATATCCCCTGCCCCATTTTCACCCCACAATGAATTGTGGGGCTATTGGGATTCCGCCCCGATACTTCGGCTTCGCTCAGCAACCACTCAGCAACCATGGGGCGAAGCTGCATAAAATAAAAATATCTGGGACGCTATTGCTTCTGACCCAGCATATGCTGTGTTATTCAAATTTTAAACTAGTTCCTTTTGATATCTTTTATTTTTTTTCGTATCATTGTATTCTGAAATAATCTTGAGAATAACAATTAATTTTTAGGCTAGTGGAATCGCAATTAAAAAAAACACCAGAAGAGATGGTAAATGGCATTTCTGACGGAGAGGGAGGGCTGTATAGTCCCGATGGGAAAAAGCTTTTAGCATATGATGGGAGGAGTAGTTCTTATGCAGTTAAAGAGGGGACGGTAGAGATTTGTAAAATGGCTTTTAGCGAGAGTTCTCTTGTTTCCCTAACTCTTCCTGATTCGCTAACGCATATCGGGGATGGAGCTTTTGGGGAGTGTAAGAGTCTGAGTGTGATAACTCTTCCTGATTCGCTAACGCATATTGGGAATGGTGCTTTTTTTTGCTGTGAGGATCTTAGTGCGATAGCGTTTCCCGAATCGCTAACGCATATTGGGGATGGCGCTTTTTTGGAGTGTGAGAGTCTGAGTGTGATAACTCTTCCTGATTCGCTAACGCATATTGGGGCTGGCGCTTTTTCTGGCTGTAAGAACCTTCGAGTGATAACCCTTCCCGAATCGCTAAGGTATATAGGAGACTATGCTTTTAGCGAGAGTTCTCTTGTTTCCCTAACTCTTCCCAAATCACTAACGCATATTGGGGAAGCTGCTTTTTTTAGTTGCGATCTTTGTGAGGTAATACTTCCCAATTCGCTAACGCATATTGGGAATGGTGCTTTTTTTTGCTGTGAGGATCTTAGTGCGATAGCGTTTTCCGATTCGCTAACGCATATCGGGGATGGAGCTTTTGGGGAGTGTAAGAGTCTGAGTGTGATAACTCTTCCTGATTCGCTAACGCATATTGGGGGCGGTGCTTTTTCTGACTGTAAGAATCTGAGTGTGATAACTCTTCCTGATTCGCTAACGCATATTGGGGATGGTGTTTTTCGTAGCTGTAAGAACCTTAGAGAAATAACCCTCCCTAGTTCACTGACGCATATTGGGGGAGAGTTTTTGAGTGGTAGTGGAGTTCGGAAAATTCACTGTTATTCGTCGCATTTTAAGGTCTTAGATGATGTGTTATACACATCGAATATGAAAACACTGATATCTTACTTCTCAAAATCAAAACAGTTTACTATTCCTAATTCGGTAACACGTATTGAGGACGGTGCTTTTTCTGGCTGTAGAAATCTTCGTGCGATAACTCTTCCCGAGTCGGTAGTGCATATCGGGAAAGGTGCTTTTTCTGGCTGTAGAAATCTTCGTGCGATAACTCTTCCTGAGTCGCTAGCGTATGTAGGTGAAGGGGTTTTTAGTGGGTGTGTCTCTCTTGCAGCTCTAGTTTTCCCTAAAATGTTAATGCATATCGGGGCTGATGCTTTTTTGAGGTGTGAGAACCTTCGTGCGGTAACTCTTCCTGATTCGCTAACGCATATCGGGGCTGGCGCTTTTTCGGATTGCAAGAACCTTCGTGCGATAACCTTTTCTAAGTCGCTAACGCATATTGGGAATGGTGCTTTTTCTTACTGTAGAAATCTTCGAGCGATAACTCTTCCAAGGTCGTTAACGCATATTGGGAAGAGTGCTTTTTCTCACTGTGAAAAACTTTGTATGATAACGCTGCCTATTTCGCTAATGGATATCGGGGAAGATGTTTTCTATGAGTGTTCTAATCTTTCTATCATCAATATTCCGCGAGGATGTGTATCTCTTTTCGAAGAAATATTAGACAGCGACTTTCACTCCAAGTTTCAGGAAATTTAATTCTCGTTAAGCTGTCCCAATAGCCCCGAAGGGGCGATATCATTGAGGCAAAAAACATTCCCAGCCCTGTATTTCAGGGTTGCATGAGCCGCATTCAATGAGATCCGCATTCAATGCGGCTCTACGAACGCCCTTTGGGGGAGTTGTTCGCCTATCGGCTGATTGCCTGCGGGATTTTTTCAACCCAGCCCATTCGTAATTCGTAATTGCAAATTCGTAATTGATTCTTATCTTTGTAGCAATAAAAAAGCATCAACGTTTGTTGATGCTTTTTTTGTAGCGTGAGGCGGGCTTGAACCGCCGACCTCAGGATTATGAATCCTGCGCTCTAACCAGCTGAGCTACCACGCCGAGATGTATTTGACTTGAGTTATTCCTCAAATGCGGTGCAAAGATAAATCTTATTTTCTTTTCTGCAATAGCTTTTGATTTAAAAAATGGCATTGGACTGTTTTTTTTAGCTGTTGTCGGTTTCCGACTAGCTATTTTTTCGTTGAGTAGCTTCGATTTCAAAAGTGTCAAATGAATCAAAATTTCTCATATTCTCCTTTTTTCGGCAAAATGCTCGAAAAAAACTTTCATTTTTTTCTTTCTGTTAATCAGTGGATTGAAAAAAAACTTCAATTTTTTTTCTCAGAAAAGTGCAAAAAGTATGTCGCAAGTATATATGTATTAATGAAGGGTCTTCTGATTGCAATCATGCTTTTCAAGTTTTTAATCAATTCAATTTATTTACAGTCTAAAATTTTAAGTTATGACAAAAGTTTCTTTTTACAATTCTAGCGCTCGCAATGGCGAGGCTTTGAGTTTCATTCAAGCAGTCTTGAATAAAGCAGATTTATTTGTGTTGCAAGGCGACACCGTGATGAACAATTTCTTCGCGGAGTTGCAAGAGCAGCACGATGTGATGGCGGCGGCGATGCAAGCATCTGCCACCAAGTCGAAAATGAAGTCGCATGTTGATGCGATGAAGACGACGTATCGCGCATTCCGTGGTATGCTCACAGGCTATGCGGGAATGGCGAATTTCGGCATGTATCAATCGGTGCAGCGCATGTTGCTTGTGGTGAATCGCTATCATAAGCGCATCATGGCAGGAAGCAATGTGATGATCGTCAGCTCCTTGCTCTACTCTTTGGCGGAAGAGTTGGAGCGTGATTGCTCGGCAGATGTGGAGGCGGTGATGTATGTTGCTAGCTGCTTAGAGGCGATGAAGTCGGCTCAGAAAGAGGCGATGCAGGAGTTGGCTGACTATAAGTATCAGCGGAAAATGGAGCTTAGCGCTGCCAATGCTTCATTAGTTCGTCCGCAGCTTATTCGCCAGTTCAACCGCATGGCGAGCTATTTGAATATCATGCTCGAGGAATCGCCCACCGACTATGCTGATTTTGCGATGGCGGTAGATGCGATTGTGGATGCTCGAAATCAGGTCATCAAAACACGTCGAGGCAAGCAAGAAGTAATCGAGGAGGAAGTGGAGGCAGTGGAAGAGTAGCTCTTGCAGCCTGCGACTTAGAATTTAGGGACGTTCCGAAAGGGGCGTCCCTTTTTTATGAACAAAAAAAGATTTAGGATATGAAAAGTCAATTATATTATCGAGTGGCATTGTCGGTGGTGGCATTGTCGATATGTTCGGCTTGTGTGATGCGCAAGCAGGTGAATCGGTTGCGAGAACAAGAGGAGCAAACGCAGGTGGTGAGCCATGAGTTTTGGAAAATAGAATCACGAGTGGACACGGTGCGAGTGTCTTTGCCCGAAGCTCATTTTGAGCGAGTGGCGAAAGCGGATAGCAGTGTTTTGACTAGCCGCTTGGCTCGCTCGGAGGCTCGTGTTCTTCCCTCGGGGGAGCTATATCACAGCTTGGAGCATCTGCCGCAGGAGCTTGAGGTGCAAGTGCCGCAGGTGGTCGAATATGTTCGGGTGGATAGTGTGGCGACGAGCTGGGGGCAGTCGGTGCAGGAGGACGTGTCGCTGGGAAAGCCGACACCACGTTGGAGGTTGTTTCTGCTGGCAATTGTGCTATTTGTGGCGGCGTGGTGTGTGGGCAGGTGGAGACGTTGGCGCGTGATGTGAGTGAGATTATTATTCATTGTGCCGCCACTCGGCAGGGGCTTGATTTTCGGGCTTCGGACATTGATTTGTGGCATCGGCAAAAGGGCTGGGAGGGCATTGGCTATCATTTTGTGATTTTGCTCGATGGCACAATCGAACAGGGGCGACCGATGTCGAAGGTGGGGGCTCATTGCTATGGGCATAATGAGCACAGTGTGGGACTGTGTTATGTCGGGGGACTAGATGCGGAGGATAATCCGATGGACACGCGCACCCCAGCGCAGCAGGAGAGTCTGCATCGTTTGTTGTTTTGCTTGGGGCGTTGCTTCCCCGATGCCACGGTGCATGGGCATAATGAATTTTCCTGCAAGGCTTGTCCTTGTTTTCAGGTGAGTGAAATGTTGGTGGCTGACTAGTGGAAAAAGGTGAGCGGCGGGTGATTTTAAAAAATCGCTCGCCGCTCTATTGTTGTTCGTGATTATGCCACAGACAAAAAAAACTTGCCTAAAAGCACTGCTAAAGTAGCTTAAAAAACTTTACGAAGATGCCTTGCAGTTGTATTTCGCAACTATATTTAATAATGAATTAACCTAGAGTAAATCAATTGTAATATGTTATTTATTTGGGGCTTGGGAGTTTATTCCTTGTTGGTCTTAGCGTGTTTTCCGAGTGCCGATTGATAATAGTCAAGAGTGCCATTATTAGCAACGCTAATAATTTTTTGTTTTTTTGGAAAACCTTTTTGGAGCTTTGGCGTTTATCGTGTATAGTGTGTGATACACGAGGTTTATAGTGTGGTAGGCTTTGTGTGATGCTGGCAAATGCTGGCAAAAAAGCCGAGCTTTTTTTCTGATAAAAGCTCGGCTATATTTAACCCATAATTGGGTTTTTGGATGTGTGTTTCAAGTGTGTGGGGCTGTTTGTCCCAAAATTCAAATGGTTGGAAGATTGGTTGTGTGTTGCTAATCTTCCGCCTTTGATGTTTGCAAAAAAAAGCGAGAATGATTTAGCTTGAATCATTCTCGCTTTTTTTTTGTGTTCATCTCTCACTTTTAGCTTGCATTATTCATGCGCTGCCCATTCCCGCAGGCAATCCCAAACGCCCCAAAGGGCGTGCCGTAGAGCCGCATTCAATGCAGCTTAATGCAACCCAGATGCGATTGGTTCTACAAAGATATCACCCCCCTAGCGGGGCTGCTTTCTTGATTTTGCAGAGATGGGTGTTTGTAATAGAAAGCGTATGAATAATACAGCTTAGAGATTTTTCAGCCAAAGCATGGCGTCTTCTTCGCTGGTGAAAGTCTGCTTGAGCGTGTTGGTGAATTTCTTGCGGAGCGTCTGCACACGGGCATGCGACCGAAGGTCGTGGAGCACAAACGCCACCTTAGCACCTGCAAATTCTGAGTCATGCTCAATGTGCAGCTTTTCGATGCTGCCAACGGTGCTATGGTCGTTGGTTTCTTCGATGCCATCGTCAAGAATAAGAAATTTCCGATAGGAACTCTTCAATTGACCTCTTTTGACGGCAAGCGAGAATAGGCTGCTGAGCGTGTCGAAGTTGATTTTCCCGCTTAGCTCAATGACGCATATGTCTTCTTTGGCAAGATATCTGATGTTGGTTATTTGCATAGTAGTGTTTATATTGTGTTTTTAAGCCAGTTGAGTGCTTCGTCGATATTCATGAAACAACGTTTTTCTGAAAGATTATGCTTGGTGCGAATCGCATTAATTTTCGCATGGCTTCGAAGGTCATAGAAGCAGAATGCAATTTTCGCCCCTTTGAATAAATCGTGATGTGTTTCGGCTAATTCGACGAGGTCTTCGGCATTTAAAGACGCTTCGGTGGGGGTAATGCCGTCATCATGAAATAAAAAGTTGCGGCAAGTGCTGGGTAGAATATTTCTACTCAGTGCCTGCGATAGATGTCTTGTGAGAACTGTGATGTCGGCTGAGCCGCTGAGTTCAATAAGACAAGTGTCATGCTCGTTGATGTACCTGATATTTGTGACTTCCATAAATAGTGTGTTGGGGTTGGAGTTCAACAAATACATATATAGCTATATCCGCACGATAGTTGTACAATATATATATATAAGCTGGCTATAAAACCAAAAATATTTCGTTAAAAAAATAGTGCTCGACAAGAATAAAATTAATCTTCCATCTTGCTAGCTCGACAAATATAGATAAAAAGAATAAGGATTAGGTCGGAATATGGCACTTAGAGGGTGTTTTTAAGGTTTGATAAGAAAGTCTTATTATTTAGATAAGATTAATCGCTGATTGAGCCGTCGGTTTTACTTTGTTTTGCCACAATGCACGTTTTGCCGAGGAAAGAGGAGGAGTAATTCAGGATAGATTGCCTATCTTTGTGGCAAATTATGACAGGATTGAAATTAGAAGATTTTAGTTTGTTTTTTTCAAGACAGACACCCTTTAAAGAGGCTTTAGAAACGATAGAGAAAGGAAAAGCTACGCAAATCAAAGGATTGGTGGGCTCGGAAAAATCGCTACTGGCGAGCATGCTTGCCGAGCGAGAAAATAATCCCGTGATTTATGTGATGAATGATCGCGAGCAGGCGTCTTATTTTTATGACGATTTGAAAAGTCTGCGCCCCAAAGATGAGTTGTTGCTGCTTTTCCCCAGTTCTTATCGGCGCATTATCCGCTCCGACCAGCAGGAGCAGGAAAATATCATTCTCCGCACCGATGCGCTCAACAAACTTCGCATAGGAGCTGAGGTGAAGCTCATCACCTATCCTGAGGCGCTGGCGGAAACGGTCATTCAAGCCGAAGCGCTCCATCAAGTCTGCCACTCGGTGAAGGTGGGCGATAAGCTTTCGATTACATTCATCAATGAATTACTCTTCGACTATGGTTTCGAGCAGGTGGACTTTGTCTATGAGCCGGGGCAATATGCCATTCGGGGGAGCTTGGTGGATGTGTTTTCCTATTCCAGCGATGCCCCCTATCGGATTGACTTTTTTGGCGATGAGGTGGATAGCATTCGGGTGTTTGACATCGAAACGCAGATTTCGATTAGCAAGCAGCAAGAAATGGCGATTATCCCCAATATTCATAATGCCCTTAAGGAAGAAGTGCATGAAAACTTTCTTAATCTGCTGCCTGCCGACAGTTTGATATGGGCGAATGACCTGCAATTGGTGGGGGAGATGATGGATAATTTTCTCACCCTAGCGATTAATGATGAGAGTGATGTGCAGGTGATTTCGGGCTCAAGCTTTGTGGAGGCAGCTCAGCGATTTCGCAAGTTGGCTGTGGGAAATAGAGCGGGATTTGACGTGGCGACAACCCTTAATTTTAATTCTTCGGTTCAGCCAACTTTCAACAAAAATTTCCCCTTGCTTGCGCAAGAATTGCAGATTAAATCCGCTAATGGATATACGAATTATATTCTGAGCAATTCAGAAAAACAAGTGGAACGACTGCGCGCAATTTTTGCCGACCAAGAGATGACCGTGAATTTCGAACACCTCAATTTGGTGTTGCATGAGGGATTTGTGGATCACGACCTTAAAGTGTGCTGCTATACCGACCATCAGATTTTTGAGCGTTATCATCGTTTCCAAAATCGCTCGAAGAAAACCAAGCGTGAGGGATTCACCATCAAGGAGCTCAGCAAGCTTTCAGCAGGCGATTTTGTGGTGCACATCGACCATGGAATTGGGCGATTTATGGGGCTGGTCAAAACGGAGGTCAATGGCAAAATGCAGGAGGCAATCCGCCTGTCGTATCGAGATAATGATATGCTTCTGGTGAGCATTCATTCGCTGCATCGGATTTCAAAATACAAAGGAAAGGAAGGGCGTGAACCCAAGATTAATAAGCTCGGCACTGCTGCATGGCAGAAACTGAAGGATCGAACCAAAAGCAAGGTGAAAGACATTGCGCGCGATTTGATACAACTCTATGCTAAGCGAAAAGAGGAAAAAGGATTTGCCTTTTCGCCCGACACCTACCTGCAAAATGAGCTGGAGGCGTCGTTTGTATTTGAGGATACGCCCGACCAAGTGAAGGCGACTAATGCTATCAAGGAGGATATGGAAAAACCAATGCCGATGGATAGGCTGGTGTGTGGCGATGTGGGATTTGGAAAAACAGAGGTGGCAATCCGTGCTGCCTTTAAGGCGGTGGCAGATGGCAAGCAGGTGGCTGTGTTGGTGCCCACAACAATTCTTGCCTTGCAGCATTTCAAATCATTTAGCAAGCGTCTGGAGGATTTTCCGGTGCGTGTGGACTATATCAGTCGGTTGCGACCCGCCGCCGAAGTGCGCCGGGTAATTAAAGAGGTGAAGGAGGGAAAAATTGACATGCTCATCGGCACGCATCGCATCGTGGGAAAGGATGTGCAGTTTGCCGATTTAGGATTGCTGATCATCGACGAAGAACAAAAGTTTGGCGTGTCGGTGAAGGAAAAATTGAAGCAATTTAAAGTCAATGTTGATACGCTGACACTCACCGCAACGCCTATTCCACGCACCTTGCAATTTTCCTTGATGGGCGCGCGCGACCTTTCGATTATTCAAACACCACCCCTCAATCGTTATCCTGTGCTCACCGAGTTGCACGGCTTCAACGAAGATATTTTGCGTGATGCAATCTCATATGAAATCAGTCGGGGAGGGCAAGTGTTTTTCATTCATAACCGAGTGCAGAATATCTATGAGGTGGAAACCACCATCAAGCGATTGGTGCCCGGAGTGCGCACCGCTGTGGGGCATGGGCAGATGGATGGGCAGGCGCTGGAAGGGGTGATGCTCGATTTTATCAATGGAGAATATGATGTGCTGGTGGCAACCACGATTATCGAATCGGGATTAGACATCCCCAATGCCAATACGATCATTGTGAATCATGCCGAAAATTTCGGATTGAGCGAGCTGCATCAGTTGCGCGGGCGTGTGGGGCGCTCCACGCGCAAAGCCTTTTGCTATTTGATTGCGCCCCCTCTCTCGCTGGTGAACGACGATGCGCGCAAGCGATTGCAAGCCATCGAGGAGTTCTCGGAATTGGGCAGTGGCTTTAATATTGCCATGCGCGACCTCGATATTCGAGGGGCGGGCGACTTGCTCGGAGCTGAGCAATCGGGATTTATCGCCGACATAGGCTATGACACCTATCATCGCATTTTGAATGAGGCAATTCAGGAATTGAAGCAGACCGAATATAAAGACTTGTTTGAAGAGGAAGAGGATGCTAATCAGGCATTCTTACAGCAAAATCTAGTCAGCGATTGCCAAGTGGACACCGACATGGAGCTGCTTTTCCCCGAGACTTATATTAATAGTATCTCGGAGCGGATGTTGCTCTATCGGGAATTAGACAGCGTGGAGTCGGAGGAAAATTTGCAGGCATTTGAGGCTGCACTGCTCGACCGCTTCGGAAAATTGCCCGAGCCAACCAAAGAGTTGATTGAAGTGGTGCGCTTGCGATGGGTTGCCATCGGGCTGAACATTGAGCGCATAGTGCTGAAAAACCATAAGCTGATTTGCTATTTTTTGGGCGACCAGCAGTCGCCATTCTATGAGTCGGAACTCTTTGGTCGCATCTTGAATTATGTGAATCATTATCCGTCGTCGTGCCGAATGAAGCAAACGACCGAACACTTAAGCTTGATTTTTGAGGAAATAGACGAGGTGAGTGTGGCAAGAAATATCATTGAAACAATGAAAAAGAGTATAATTTGATAGTATATATGAAGAATTATACTTATTTTTACGGTCAAAATTATACTTTATGGAATCTTTAGACGTAAAAAAACTAAGAAAAGAACTTCAATTGACACAAAAGCAGCTTGCTGAAGTGCTCGAAGTGCAGCAGCCCTTCTTGTCGCGAATTGAAAATGGATTAGACCCTGTGCCACGCTCTTTCTTTGAAAAATTTAAAGAAAAGCTTCATGTGCATAATCTGGAAGATTATGAGCTGAGCCCATCGCAAAGCACTTATCGCAAGTTGCGGACAGACTCTAATTTTGAAAATCAATTGGTGCCTATCTATGAGATGGAAGCGACAGCGGGGGTGTCATCAATTTTTATCAACCCCAAGGGGCTAGTACCTATTGATCATCTGGTAGTGCCCAATATGCCCAAGGCTGATGGAGCTATTTATGCTCGTGGCGACTCGATGTATCCGCTGGTGAAAAATGGCGATTTGGTGATTTATAAGATGGTGAATCGCTTGCCTGAATTGTTGATTTGGGGCGAAATGTATATTTTGTATTTTGACTTTGATGGTGAAGAAATGCTCACCATTAAATTTGTGCAGCAGGGCTCGACACCCGATAGACTGACGCTGGTGAGCCAGAATCAACATCACACGCCCAAAGAATTTCTGATAAAGGATCTGAAAGCAGCTGCCTTGGTCAAGGCAGTAGTTAATTATCGGGCAATGATATAAAAAAAAACGAGCGCAAGCTCGTTTTTTTTACTCTTCCCTCTTCCCTTACAGTTTTTTCAGCTCGTGCCCCATGCGGTCGCGCTTGGTTTGCATGTATTTCTGATTGTATTCGTTGGGCTCGATTTCGATAGCTATATTTTCAGTTACTTGCAATCCGTATCCTTCAATTCCTATGCGTTTGATGGGATTGTTGGTCAGCAGTCGCATTTTGCTTACGCCTAAGCTTCGGAGAATCTGAGCTCCCACGCCATAATCGCGTTCATCAGCTTTAAATCCGAGGTGGATATTGGCATCCACGGTGTCGAGTCCTTCATCTTGCAGCTTATAGGCCGCAATTTTATTCATCAATCCAATTCCGCGCCCCTCTTGCATCATATACACCACCACGCCTTTACCCTCTTTCTCAATCATCTCCATGGCTGTGTGTAGCTGGTCGCCACATTCGCATCTTTTCGACCCGAAAATATCACCAGTCATACATGACGAGTGCATGCGCACTAAGATTTCTTCATCAGGAGCCCATTCTCCTTTGATGAGTGCAAGGTGCTCCATGCCATTTGACCTTTGCAAGAATGGAATAGCTCGGAAGTTGCCATGCTCCGTGGGCATTTTCACCTCTTCACCTCTTTCGATGAGGCTTTCCGTCTCCAAGATATATTTAATAAGACTTTCGATGCTGATTAACTTCATGTTGAAGCGTTCTGCCAAGACCACCAATTCGGGAAGTCGAGCCATGGTGCCATCTTCATTCATAATTTCGATTAGCACCCCAGCGGGCTGCAAGCCTGCTAGTCGAGCTAAATCGACTGCTGCTTCTGTGTGCCCCGCACGACGGATGACCCCTCTATTTTTTGCTTTCAGCGGAAAAATATGCCCCGGGCGACCGAGGTCGCTCGGTGTGGTGTCGGGATTGACAAGTGCTTGAATTGTTTTCGCACGGTCGGAAGCCGAGATGCCTGTGGTGCAGCCATTGCCGAGCAAATCGACCGACACGGTGAAGGGCGTTTCATGGGTGGCAGTGTTCTTGCCCACCATGAGCTCCAACTCTAATTCTTCGCAGCGCTCTTCGGTGAGCGGAGTACACATCAAGCCTCGTCCGTGGGTGGTCATGAAATTGACCATCTCAGGGGTTATTTTTTCGGCAGCAGCGATAAAATCGCCTTCATTTTCTCTATCCTCATCATCCACCACGATGATAATCTCGCCATTTCTGATGGCTTCGATGGCTTCGGGGATGCTATTAAGCTGGTATGGAGTCATTTTTATTTGATTTTATGTAGTTTGTAATTTTTGCCCATCCTTTTTTGAGCTTGTCAATTTGGGTTTCAGTACTAAATATTTCGGAATCGCCCACTGCCTTAATGGTGAGGAAGATGCCGAATGGTAGGAAGATAAGTGTGCCAAACCACATGCCGCTTTCGTTGCTCCACACATCTTCGCGAGCGAACTTTTCGCCTGAAATCGAAACAATGTAGTAGGCAATAAAGAGCAAGATGGATATGACGGTGGGAAGTCCCAGCCCTCCTTTTCTGATGATCGCTCCGAGGGGAGCTCCGATGAAAAAGAAAATTAAGCAGGCCACCGACCATGTGAATTTGCGGTGTATTTCCATGCCATATCTATTCATGTTTTTCTTAAAGCTCCAAATTTCCATCATGTTTTGGTTGATCACCTGCTTGTTTCGCTTGGCATCGCGCAGAGCGCTATTGATGACATCTTGATGCTTGCCGGGGGCAATCTGAGCATAGAGGGTGTCCATGTTCATCACGCTGTCCATCGCCAAGGGGCGATATTCCTCCTGCACAGCTGTGGTGTCGAGCTTGTTGCCCAAAATGCGAACGCCTTCGTTGAGCGTGTGATTGAAGCGTAGATTTAGCGAAAATCGACGGACTTTATCGGCATATTCATTTTGCAACGAGTCTTCGAAATAGGTCAGCTGCGTGATGTTTTGCATGCGAAATGAGTTGCGAAAATTGTCGCTATTGGTTTCCTCGAAGCTAAAACCTGAAATAGGCACATGCATGACCTGCTTCTGAAAATAGGAGCGTCGAAATTTATAGCGCTTTAAGCGTTTATTTTCTTGATAATCTTCCTCCGTGCAGCTTTCGCCAGCATAGAGGGTCATCACCATATTTTTTTTGTCGGCTGAAATATTCATCTTGCCTGAGTCGGCAAGTGTAACCGACACGTTGCCTTGATTGTCGGTGTGGTCATAGATGAGCAGCTTATACATCATGCCTGTTTCTCTGTTTTTGCTCTCCACCTTGATGCTATAGCCGTCAATCTCGTTGGAAAACACGCCTTCGGTAACCGCCATTTCGGGTTTCTGTTTTTTGATGCTTCGCATGATGGCGTTGAACTTGAGATTGGTCTGGGGCAGGATATTGTTGGAGCAATAGAATGCAAAGGCTGTCATGCCTATTGCCACAAAAATGAGGGGCTTCATGATGCGAAGCAGCGAGATGCCCGAAGCTTTCATTGCCACCAGCTCATAGTTTTCGCCTAGATTGCCAAAGGTCATGATCGATGCAAGCAGCATGGCAAGTGGAAATGCCATGGGGGTCA
This sequence comes from Mangrovibacterium sp., assembly GCA_047974225.1. Classification (GTDB taxonomy): domain Bacteria; phylum Bacteroidota; class Bacteroidia; order Bacteroidales; family Prolixibacteraceae; genus JBKEDC01. Next base: position 30,490 of record JBKECD010000139.1, on the reverse strand, counting down.
ATCCCACAGCGGCATAAAACATCAGCTCGGCGAGCACGTTCCACTCTAATCCTTTGCCCACCATGTCGTCGATATAGTTCCAAAGGAATTGCATTAGCAGCACAAAAACACAAATGAAGAAGGTCATGATGAATGGACCGACAAAGCTGCGAATGATATATAGATGAAGTTTTTTCATTTTATAAAGTACCTAAGTGCTTAAGTACTCTAAGTACCTAAGTGGGGTTGCTGTATTGCAAGGCGGGGCAAAGATAAGCAATTATTGGGAGTTATGAGTTATGAGTTATGAATTATGAGTTGGCTGTGCGATTAATCTGACCAGTTATTTGAGCACTGTCGAGCAACTGACAATTCATAACTCATAACTCTTTTGTATCTTTGCAAAAAAAATCTTCGTTTTGAGTCAATTTAAAAAATTAGCAAGCGACACTGCGATCTATGGAGTGAGCAGCATTGTAGGGCGTTTTCTCAACTGGTGGTTGGTGCCTTATTATTCGCATTTATTTTTGCCGAGCGAATATGGCGTGGTTACGAATTTATTCTCCTACATGGCGTTTGTCTTGGTCGTTCTCACCTATGGCATGGAGACAGGCTACTTCCGCTATGCTTCGCAAGCGAAAGATAAAGAGCTGGTCTATTCCACTTCGTTGGTGAGTTTGCTAAGCACTTCATTGGCGTTTTTATTGCTGGTGTTGCCTTTTTCTGGAAATATTGCCACTTGGTTGGGCTATGCCGAATTCCCCGAATACATCCGATGGATTGCTCTCATCATGGCACTTGATGCTTTCACGAGCATCCCTTTTGCGAAGCTTCGCATTGAGGGGCGACCTATCAAGTTTGCCACCCTCAAAGTGGTGAGTATCTTTGTTAATATCTTTCTGAATATTTTCTTTTTGAGCATTTGCCCCTACCTCTTGGAGTCGAATCCCGAGAGCATTGTGCGTCATGTCTATCGAGCTGATATGGGGGTGGGCTATGTATTTATTTCTAATCTGGTGGCGAGTGCGCTAGTGTTTTTGATGCTCATTCCCGACATGAAGATTAGCTTTCGCTTTCAGCGGAGCTTGCTCCGTGAGATGCTTTGGTATTCATTTCCAATTTTGATTGTGGGGGTGGCGGGCATGGTCAATCAGAATATTGATAAAATATTGCTTCCAGTGCTCATTCCCGAGGGCGAAAGCCCGATGGCTCAGCTCGGAATCTATGGGGCAAACTATAAGCTGGCGGTCATCATGAACATGTTTATCCAAGCTTTCCGCTATGCCTTTGAGCCTTTCTTTTTTTCGCAAGCCAAAAACGATGACAATAAGCGGGGCTATGCGCTCATTTTGAAATATTTTTCCATCTTTGGGTTTGTGATTTTTCTTGCGGTATCACTCTTTCTTGAAGCTTTCAAGTCGCTGCACATTATCAATGAAGCCTATTATAGTGGTTTGAAAATCGTGCCGATAATCCTCATGGCGAATCTCTTTTTAGGCATCTACTACACGCTTTCGCTTTGGTATAAGCTCACCGATAAGACTCGTTTTGGAGCTTATTTTGCGCTCGCTGGAGCTGCCATTACTTTGCTGGTCAATGTGATTTTCATTCCTCGTCATGGCTATATGGCTTCTGCCTATGCCGTGCTGATTTCTTATGCGCTGATGATGGTTCTTTCGTATGTGGTGGGACAAAAATACTTCCCAATTGATTATCCGGTTAAGCGTATTGGCTTTTATTTCGTGCTTTGTCTAGTGATTTTTACGCTTTCTAATTTGGTGCAGTTCGACGCTTTAGCATGGAGTTATGTGTTTAATGCTATTTTGTTCGTTTTGTTTTTGGCAGTGGTCTATAAGTTGGAATTTAAAGAGCTTCGTCGTTTCTTTTGAATTTTTCTTTGACGCTTAGTTCGAGGAACTCCGAAAAAAGAAATTTAGAACCCTTTATTTCACGGGGGATTTGAGCTACTGTTGATTTTTTTAGCATATTAGTTGCCTTAAAATGTTTTAATGTGCATGATTTTAAGTATATTGGCGGACATTTTAATAACAAGAATATGCAAGAATTGAGTAAAATCACGATGGAGTATGCCTTGAATTGCTCCATCAATGTACTATTTAAGCGGCTGAGCACCGCTTCAGGCTTGGCAGAATGGTTTGCCGATGATGTGCAAGTAGATGGCGAGCATTTCACTTTTGTGTGGGATGGGCATGCCCAAGAAGCCGAATTACTTTATCGCAATAAGAATGAAAATGTGGCTTTTCGATGGCTCGAAAGCGATGAGGCGGATTATCGCTTCGAGTTTGCAGTCAGCAGCCTCGAGCTGACCAATGACGTGTCGCTCATCATCACCGACTATGTTGATCCGGGCGAAGAAGACTCGCAACGTGATTTGTGGATGGTGCAAATAGAGCAGCTTCGCCGCGTGCTAGGAGCTTAATTCGACAATTTTTCGCTTCGGCTAGCATCTAGTCGGACGAAGATGAATAGCATGATGGTGAACGACCATAATGATGAGCCTCCATAGCTAAAGAAGGGTAGGGGAATACCGATAACAGGCGCTAGTCCGATAGTCATGGCAATATTTATCGCCATGTGGAAAAAGATGATGCATGCCACGCTGTATCCATAGATGCGACTGAAACTTGAACGCTGCCTCTCGGCTAGAAATATCAAGCGTAGTAGCAAGGCGATGAAGAGAATAATCACGATGGACGTCCCCAAGAATCCCCATTCTTCGCCCACGGTGCAGAAAATAAAATCGGTGCTTTGCTCGGGCACAAAGTTGAACTTTGTTTGTGTGCCTTGCAGGAATCCTTTGCCCGACAATCCACCTGATCCAATAGCAATTTTCGACTGATTGACATTGTAGCCCGCCCCAAGAGGGTCGGAGCTCATGCCGAGCAGTTCCTCGATGCGCACCCGTTGGTGTGGTTCTAAAACGCTTTCAAACACATAATCTACCGAGAAGCTCATGCCCACTAATCCGAAATAAATGAGCAGCAGCCAACGGATGTTTTTCTTCGCTTTGTGGATAAAGGCATAGACGATACACACCAAAAAGAAGAAGGCAAATGAGCAGCTAGCCATGAATCCGTCGCTTAACTGAAGGTTTAGAATAGCGTCAGCCAGCCACGTAAGAGCAAAAATAATCACACACATCAGTAGCATTTTGAAGGTGTCTTTCCAATTGGAGCTGATGAATCCAAACGACAGCACGCAGCAGCAACTGATGCTCAAAATCGTAATGATGGGAGAAAAAAGCAGCGAGATAATAAAGGTAATCGCCGCGACAAATCCGAGGAATAGGAAGATGCCAGGCAGTCCTTCGCGATAAAGCACCAAGATGAACACAAAGAACACAAGGGCAGAGCCCGTGTCATTTTGCAATAAGATGAATAGAATAGGCGTGCCAATGATTAGGGCGATGATGGCTAGCGAACTGATACTGGGCTTGTAGTCGTATGAGCTCAGAAAGCTTGCCAGAGCAAGTGCTGTGGTGGTCTTGGTGAGCTCGGAGGGCTGAAATGCAAATTCTCCAATCTGAAACCAAGACTTAGCGCCATTCACCTCAGTTCCAAAAAGCAGCACAAAGAGTAGTAGAAAGAGCGTCAGCCCATAAAAAGGAAAAGCAAAGCTGATGAAGAATTTACTGTCGATGAGAATAATCGTAACAGCAACAAGGCAGGCGGCACCGATCCAAATGATCTGCTTGCCATAGCGTTGGGAGATGTCGAATATGCTCGTGTGCTCCTCATTATAGACAGCTGAATAAATATTCACCCAGCCAAGTGTGCACAAAAGAAGATAGAGTAGGATTGTTACCCAGTCGATATTTGACCATATGTTAGTTCTAGATCTCATCGTTGTGTATGCCTAGTAAGTTGGTGTTTGATATTTTTATTTCATCGGCTCGGCGTCGTTCGGAGGCAATGTTGCCACGGATGTATTTCTCCATGATAAGTGAAGCGATCGGAGCTGCATAGCGCGAGCCCCATACCCCGTTTTCGACAAAGACAGCGATGGCAATCTGTGGATTGTCGAGCGGTGCAAAACCGATGAATGACGAGTGGTCGGAGCCTCCCGATGCATTTTGAATAGTACCTGTTTTTCCGCAGATATCAAGGCTGTCCACTTGTATTCGGTATCTTCCCGAAGAATGGTTCACCATCGTTTTCATGTCTTTAGCCACGAGGTCGAAATACTTTGGCTCGATTGAGGTCTGATGCTTGTCGAAGACTAAGTTTTCAAGCACATTATGCTGCTTGCTGATTTGCTTGGCGAGGTGCGGCTCGATGTAATATCCCCGATTGGCAATGGTGGCAACATAGTTTGCCATTTGAATGGGGGTGAGAATTACCTCGCCTTGCCCGATGGCAAGCGAGCGAATGGTGTAGGCATTCCAGCTGCCTTTTCCATAGATGCGATTGAAAAAATCAGCGGTGGGGATATTGCCGTTTGATTGTCCGTAAAACTCATTGCCCAAAGCCTCACCTAAGCCAAATTCGCGGGTATAGTTTCTCCATATTTCATAACTTTCTTCGGTCGTTTTCTTGAGCCCCATTGAAGCTCGAAAGGCTTGGAAGAAAAAGGGGTTGCACGATTCGATGATTGCCTCATCAATTTGCACAAGTGAATTGTGGTAGTGGGTGCAGCGCATCGGTTTGGAAGCCGTTCCGTTGCAAGGGAATGAGGTATGAGGTGTAATCACTCCTTCTTGCAGGGCGATAAGTCCGTTGAGCACTTTGAAAGTTGAACCGGGAGAATAGGCGGCCGAGATGGCTCGATTGGTGAGCGGTTTTAGCGAGTCGTTGAGTAGCTCCATGTAGTTGTTTCCGCGCTCGCGTCCCACAAGTCGGTTGGGGTTGTAGCTCGGACCTGAATAGAAGGCGAGAATTTCGCCTGTGCTAGGCTCGATAGCTACCACCGCTCCTTTTTTATTGCGCATAAGTTTTTCGGCATATTCTTGCAAATCACGGTCGATGGTGAGCGTAAGGCTATTGCCGAGCACTGCTGCCGTGTCATTTGCACCATCATTATAGGAGCCTTTCACTCGATTGTGTACATCAACGAGGTAGTATGACGCTCCTTTCTGTCCACGTAGTTCTTTTTCATAGGCACGCTCCACGCCAGTAATCCCGATGTAGTCGCCGAGACTGTAGTATTTATCTTGTTCGATTTGTTCTTTGTTGATTTCGCCGACATATCCCAAAAGGTGAGCTGCAATGGGCTTTGGATACAATCGGATGGTGCGTGATTGTACATAGAATCCCGGATATTTGTATAGTTTTTCCTGCAAGCGAGCATTTGCTTGAGGTGAAAATTGTTTGGCGATAATCGAAGGACGATAGCGGCTGTATTTCTTGGCTTTTGCAAGTTCTTTGATAAGTATTTCTTTTTCGATGCCGAGAATATCGCATAGCTGAATGGTGTCAAATTCTCCCACTTCACGAGGGGTTACGAGCAGGTCGTATGCTGCTTTATTTTCTACCAATGATTTTCCGTTTCTGTCGTATATTAAGCCTCTACCTGGATAGCTCACCACGGTGCGGAGCGCATTGCGCATGGCTCGTTCTTCGTAGTTTGTGTTGAGCACTTGTAGGGAAAATAACTTGAATAAAAAGATAATCCCAATAGAAACAAAAATGCCCCCAACAAGATATGCACGGAATTGGTTTTGCACGCTATTTTTGTTTTTGGGTGAGGTATTCAGTGAGGATAATTAGCACGGAGCTAAAAAGAGTGCCGCTGATGATTCGGATGATTGTCTGTGCGTAGTTGGCAAAGCTGAAAGCTTCTACGGAGTAAAGAAAAAACTCATGAAATGCACAACATAGAAAGCTATAGGAGCTAAACCATGCAAACCCATTAGCGAAGCCATTGGGGCTAGGGCTTATTTCGGTATAATCTTTTTTCGAGATTACACGAATAATTGAGGGGCGGGCAAAGGCTAGAAATGTGGTGGCAGCGGCATTCAATCCGAGTGTGTTCATAAATAAATCAACGACTAATCCCAGAGAAAAACCAGTGAGCATCAGTAGGTGTGGTGATGTCTGATAGGGCATCATCATGATGATGTAGATATAGATGAACGGCACAGTCATTCCGATCATGTGGATATGACTGAGGAGTAATGTCTGCACTAGGACGATTACCAAGGGGAGTGCCAACGTTCGGAGTAAATTGTTATTCATATTGAGCCGTATTGTTGAGCATTTCTATTTCTTCGATATCTTTATTGGCAACCAAAGTTACATAGGTGAGGTTCTGAAAATTCGTCAGTAGTCGTGCAGATATATTGAGGAAATTGGCACCATTTTCATGGCTAAGTTCATCGACAACAGCTACCGGAATCCCTTCGGGAAATACATCAGAATATCCGCTCGTTACGAGCGTATCGCCCGATTGGACATTGACGTGAAAAGGGATTTCGTGCAATCGGGCATATTGAGGGTCTTTGCCGTCCCATGCCAGCGTGCCAAAATACTTCGAGTGCTTGATTTTGGTCGAAACCGACCAGCGGCTGTTGAGCAGCGAAGGTCCAATTGCATAGTTTCCACTCACCGAGGTGATGATGCCTACCACGCCATCGGGACCAATGATGCCCATTTCCTCTTTTACCCCATCGTTCTTCCCCTTGTTGATCGTGATGAAATTATTGGATCGGCGAAAGCTATTATTGACCACACGAGCAGGGATAAATTGAAATTGAGCGGTGTCACTAAATGCCGATACCGAGAAATCTCCATTGCTGTCTGTCGTGCTACTGTCGTTTTGTGCTTCGCTAATTCCTTGCATCACCGATGCTAAATCGGGGGCATAGGTGTCGTGATAAATCTTTTTATACCGTTCGATTTCAGCATGCAGCCGAGCGTTTTCGGCGTTTAGACTTTCATTGGTTTTTTTGAGCGAGAAGTAATCGCGCCAATTGCTCGACAGGTGATGAGTTGCTCCCACCACTTCGATAGTTGCCCTCACTAAGCTCACTTTTTGTAGATTGTTATGTCGGCTCATGAGCCAGAAGGCTATGAATTGAAATATCAGAAATACAAAGAAGTTTGAAAAACGAGAAAGAAATCGCCATAAATTCTTCATCGGAAGTCTTTCTTTTTTCTAGCGCATTAAGAATGGATATTTATCAATGTTTTTCAGGGCGATACCTGTTCCTCTCACTACTGCACGTAAGGGGTCTTCGGCAATGTGGAAAGGAATATTGATTTTTTCCGACAAACGACGGTCGAGACCACGCAATTGCGCACCACCGCCAGCCAAATAGATGCCGCGATTCACAATGTCGGAATACAATTCAGGAGGTGTCTGCTCCAATGCGCTCAAAATAGCGTTTTCAATCTTGTGGATTGATTTTTCCAAACAGTGTGAAATTTCTTGGTGAGTTACAGGTACTTCTACGGGCAGTGCTGTCATGCGGTTAGGTCCTTGCACGATAAAAGGAGTAGGCGCATCTTCAAGGTTTGAAAGTGCTGCCCCCACATTGATTTTAATTTGCTCGGCAGTGCGTTCGCCCACTTTGATATTGTGCTGATGGCTCATATATTCGACGATATCGGCAGTCAAGTCATCGCCTGCGATGCGGATGGACTTGTTGGTTACGATGCCGCCTAATGAAATCACTGCAATCTCAGTTGTTCCACCGCCGATGTCAACAATCATAGTGCCTTCGGGGGCTTGCACATCGAGTCCAATGCCAATGGCTGCCGCCATTGGTTCGTAAATCATATACACTTCACGTCCGCCTGCGTGCTCGCTAGAGTCGCGCACCGCGCGAATTTCCACTTCGGTAGAGCCCGAAGGAATACACACCACAATTTTTAGGGCGGGGCTAAAGAAGCTCCCTTTGGGATTGATTTTTTTAATCATCCCACGAATCATTTGTTCTGCCGCATTGAAGTCAGCGATTACGCCATCGCGAAGCGGACGGACAGTCTCGATTCCGGGAGGCGTTCTGCCTTCCATTTGGCGAGCTTGGTGACCAATAGCGCAAAGTTTATCTGTTTTTTTATCTATGGCAACTACCGATGGTTCGTCGAGCACGATTTTACCATCTTGAATGATTACGGTGTTAGCCGTTCCAAGGTCGATTGCAATTTCTTGGGTTAAGAATGAAAATAATCCCATATTTTGAGTGGTGTATTGTTCGTATTTTTAATGATAGAAATCCATTCCGATGGATTCAGCTCCAAAAGTAATGCATAATTATTTAATACACAAAAAAAGCGAAGCTAATGCTTCGCTTTTTTTTGCTTTACTTTTTTTCACTTTGTCTTTGGCGCATTGGCTTCGCTGAAAGCAATGCGACCAAGTCCAAGCTTAATGCTTAAAATGACGGCGACCAGTGAATAGCATCGCCATGCCAAATTCGTTGCAAGCTTCGATGACTTCTTCATCACGAATTGAGCCGCCCGGCTCAACGATGTATTTCACTCCATATTCATTGGCAGCTTCCACACTGTCACGGAAGGGGAAGAAGGCGTCGGAAATCACCACCGATTCTTCGATGCTCACATCTTCTTTCATGTTGAATCGTGGCATGGTGAGTTGGCGAAGACTATCTAGGCGGTTGGGTTGCCCCATGCCAGCACCTGTCAGCCAGAATGAACCGTCAGCATTTTCGGTTACGATCGCAATTGCATTGCTTCGCAAGTTTTTGCATGCGGTGATGCCAAATTTTGCCAATTCCATTTTGGTGGCGTCGAATTCGATTGTAGTTACGTTTTTAAATTCGGTGTCCATGCCCTCGTCTTCATCTTGCACGAGCATGCCGCCGCTGATGGAGCGATAGAGTTTTTCGCCTGTGGTTGGCGCTTTGACGCCAGCTACCAAAAGACGTAAGTTTTTCTTGCTACTGAACACTTCCAATGCTTCGGCGGTAAATTCAGGGGCGATGATGATTTCCACGAATTTTTTACCAAACCACTCTGCAATCTCTTTGCTTACCGTGTTGGTGAAGCAGATGATTGAGCCGAAGGCTGAAATAGGGTCGCCTGCCCAAGCCAAGTCGAGCGACTTGATGGTGTCGTTGCTCACCGCCAACCCGCAAGGGTTGAGGTGCTTGATGACTGCCACGGCTGATTTGTTTTCGATATGATTGACAGCATGGAAGGCATCGGAAGCGGCTTTCCATGCAGCATCGGCATCGAGCAGGTTGTTATAGGAAAGTTGTTTGCCTTGCAGCACTTGCGCATTGGCGAGTGTGTTTTGGCTGTCGGAATTATTGAATTTGTAGAATGTGGCACTTTGGTGTGGGTTTTCGCCATAGCGAAGCACCTCGCCATTGTTGAGGCTCACTCGTTGTGAAGCAGTTTCATTTTCTCGGTTGAAATAGCTGAAGATAGCTGAGTCGTAGTGCGACGAAGTGGCGAATGCCTCACGGGCATAAGCTTTGCGGTCGGCGAGATTGCTTTCGCCATTTTTCTCGTTGAGCAAATCGAGCAGCTTGCCATACTGACCACGATTTGACACGATGATCACATCGTTGTAGTTTTTGGCTGCGCCACGGATGAGCGCAATGCCACCGATGTCGATTTTCTCAATAATGTCTTCTTCCGAAGCGCCCGAAGCCACGGTGTCTTCAAAAGGATATAAATCGACAATTATAAGGTCGATGGAAGGGATTTCGTATTCGGCAATTTGCTTCTGGTCGCCTTCATGGTCGCGGCGGTTGAGTATTCCGCCAAACACTTTGGGGTGAAGGGTTTTCACTCGTCCTCCCAGAATCGAAGGATAGCTGGTGAGGCTTTCCACTGCTGTGCAGGGGATACCTAGGTCTTCGATGAAGCTTTGCGTGCCGCCAGTTGAGATTAATTCGACGCCAAGCTCGTGCAGGCGTTTCACAATAAGGTCTAATCCATCTTTATGGAAAACCGAAATCAGTGCTGATTTAATTTGTCTTGTCTCTGTCATTGGGTTGTTTTTTCAACTTGATGCACAAAGATACAAAATATAATTACGAATTAACAATTACGAATTACGAATTGACCTAACGGTAATGAAATTGCTGATTTGACTGGTTTATGCTGATTTTAAAAATTAGTGCTCAGCCAAGCAAGGGCATCTTCTTCAAAGGAAAAAGCACGATTGACAGGGAATTGATATGTTTTCCGAAGGCTTAGCACCAGCGCATGTAATTCTAGGTTTTCGGTGCAAATTGCCACGCGAGTTTTTGAAATAACATCTTCATAGGGGGCATAGAGTAGCGGACCGATATCCTCCACCACAATTCCTTTCACATCAATCATTGTGTCATTATCCACGAGCATGATCTTGTGGCAGTCTAGGGGGATAAGCTTATTTTCAAACAACACTTTTCCAAAGTTGGCTAATTCTTCCAGATCGACCTCTCCAAAGAAGTCCATGCGGAAGATGTTTTGTTCTTCGTTATAGGAATATTTGTGTAAGGCTTGCTTATGTTTCATATTTTCCACTAGGGGTGCAGGTCGAAGAGCGGCTTGCTCTCGCAGAAAACTAGTTGCAGCTGCTTCGGTGGAAAAAACCTCAATCTTCATGCTGGTTATTTTTTTGCTGAGCATGATGCTGATGGCTGTTTCTCGGGGTGTGTCGGTGATGATTGCCATGTGATATCCCATTGAGGCGTTCATACCTTCATTGACTGCGGGTGTTATCGTGGCATAATCGGCTGTGGGGTCGGGCATTTGGGTTTTCCGCAAATCCAACAAGATGCTGGTGCAGTATTTCAGTTCCGCAGCATGTTTGATTATAAATTCGACCATGTCAAGGGCATGTTCGGCTGATAAGATGTTTTCGCCTGAGATGGCAAAAATGTTGTCTTCGGGAATATATCTGTATTCGAGTTCCTTCATTGGGGTATTGTTGTCGCACTCTTTTAAAGTGCGAATATATATATATATATATTAATACAATCTATCTACTTACCTAATGTTTTGTTATTGATAATTTATAGTTTAATCTTTCCTTAACACAACTATTGTTTGGGATTTTCGAGCCACTGCCAAGCGTCGTTGATATTTTTCATCAGCTTGATGCGTGGATTTGATTGAGCTGCCATGTTGGCGAGCGCTTGGGTCTTGGGGTCGGATGCCACCACTGCCATAAATGCTTTGGGGAAGAGTTGTTGAAACATTGGGAAGCGGACTAAAGCATCGGCAGTTTCGTCGATGACGCAAAAATCTTTCTGGTCGTGCACAAATCGGTGGGCATGGCGAGGCAATGTGCCTTTATTGACTTGCTCTTTCCAGAACCTATTCAGCTTCGATATTTTGACATCTTCCAGAATTTCCACCACTGCAATATCCTTTTCTTTGTCATAGGTCAATTTAGCTACGGCGCTTTCAGGGGCAGTTTTCAGGGGCTTTCCATTTTTTGCTTCCAGCTCGACTTCTTCAAACCATTGATAGGCATGCAAAGGGTCTTTTTTCAATTGCATGTAGGGGTTTTTAAATCCCCCTGATAAGATTGCCACTGTCTTGGGGTCGCTCGTGATGATTGCTAAGCGGGCATTGGGGAAATATTTCATCCACACACTTTGAAATTCCTTGATGCTGTGCGAATCATCGAGCACCGAGAATCGTCCTTGATTGCAGATGATGCCTTTGGCATCGGGGGCGATGATGCCTCGCTCGAAAAATTCTTTCCATCGCTCGTTGAGCTCTGAAAGGCGTATATGCTGATTGATTTCCACCACGGCAATCTTCGTTGCGGGGTCATAGCTTGCCTTGGCGAGCGGCTCGATGTATTCATCGACGGCAGCAGTGAGCCATGTTTTCGCATCATTGACATTCGCAAAGGGGCGAATATTTCGGTCGTCATGGTTCATCAGCGTGGCGGTGTTGATGGATTTAGCATCGTTAGTAACAATGCCCAGTTTAGCTCCCGGAAACATTTCCGCCCATGTGCTTTCACTGGCAATCACTTCTTGTTCGGGTGAAAGCAGTTTGTGGTCGCCCTGTGCCAAGATGAATCGGCGTGTGACGCTGTCGAGTTTTCCTTCCGCCACAAAATTCCGCCACATGTCATAGAGTTCATCAATCTTCACATCACGTTGGATTTCTACCATTGCAATGTGATTATTCTTGTCGATAGTCAGCACCCCAAGTTTGCTTTTGGGCTTATTGATGATCGGTTCGAAATTAACTTTTGAGGGCGCAGACTCAAGTTCCTTGTCGGCTTTGTCCACCCATTCTTGCGCTGCTGTGCGGTCGGTGGCTAGGCAAATCCGGTTGTTGCGATTGCAGAGGATATTCACATAGGCACACAGTTTGGTGTCGGTGGCGATAAATGCCAAGTAGGAATTTGGGAAGGTGCGTTTCCACGTTCCTTTGAATTGTAGCACTTGCGAACCATTGCTGACGGCTTTAAATCCGCAGTCTTCATAGATAAATTTGCGGGTACCTTCGGGGATGGTTTTATTATTAACAAACTTTTCCCACACGCCATTGATTTCATCAATCTGATAATCTCTGATGATTTTCACGTGAGCCGTTTTTGTTTCTTCGGTGTATTTCACAATTGCCACATCTCCATCATGGAGTGGGGCGACGTGAAAAAGCCATGAGTAGGCTTCATCTATTGAGTTCACCACTTTGGCTATTCCGTTGAAGGGGAGTTCCACCTGCTGATTATACCTAGCATCTTTTTCGTTGTTATTGACTATCGCCATATGTCCTTTGGGGAATAGGCGCGACCATGAGCTTTCGAGCTTCACCACATTTTCATCAATGGTTTTGAAGTCGCCACAATTGAGAATGAATCTTTGGATGTGTAGTGGCAGGTGGTTGTCATTCACAAAGCTTTCCCACATGATGTTTAGTCCGTCAAGGGTGATATCTTGCAGTGCATCCACAATTGCCACTTGGTGTTCTTCGTCGATGCGAAGCGTACCATATATATTAGGAACTTTTGCCCCGCTTGTTTTGTCTGCCTGATTCACCCATTCGAGCGCTTCTTGTCGATTTTGCACGATTCCAATCCGAGGGTTCTTTTTGGCGAGCATGCTGGCATAGGCGATAAATTTAGGGTCGCTCAGCACAAGGGCGAGATATCGGTCGGAAAACATGCGCATCCATTCGCCCGAATAGCGGAGCAGCTGAGCGCCATTATCACGCAGCTTAAAGCCGTCATCATCGAAGATGAATTTTTGGGTGTCGAGTGGAAAGAGTTTAAGCCTGAGATATTTTGCCCACATGGCTTCATGTTCGGCGATATAATAGTCTTTGGTGATTTGCGCAATGGCGATTTTGTTTTGGGCGTCATATTCAGCTGTAACAATATCGTCGTCTTCCTTTGGTGCTTTCTCGAATAGCCAGTTGTAGGCATCCAAGGGAGCATTAAAGCCCTGCACACGTCCTTGAAAAGAATCAAAAGCTTGCGGATTGAGCAGCTCGGCAAATTTATTGCTTGTAACAACGGCCATATGAGCCTTGGGGAAATACTCGTTCCATGAGCTGTGATAGGTCATGGCATCTTCATCCACCACCTGATAGTTGTTGAGGTTGAGGATAAATCGCTGATAGTGGAGTGGCAACTGCTTGCTGTCCACAAAATCTTTCCACATGCTGTTTAATTTTGCAAGGGTAACGTTTTGCAGCGTGTCGATGATAGCGATACTATTTTCTTTATCGAGATAGAGAGCCCCAAATTCATTGCTGCTTGCAGCTGTTTTGCCTGTGTTGAGCCATCTTTGTGCTTCTTCGATGTTATAGAACGGATGGATATATTGTTTCGAGTGGTCGCAAAGGCTCACTTTGCCATAGGCGACTTCATCGCGCACCACCACAGCTAGGCGAGCGTTGGGGAACAATTCTTTCCAGAGGAATGTGTTGTTGAATAATTCAGTCAGTCGTTCGTTGAGATGATATTCACCTTGCACCAAGAGCAGTTTTTTGGCGTCTTTGGGGATTAATCCATTTAGCAAGGCATTAGCACAAGTTTGAACTAAGCATTGGAGGGTGAAATCGTGCTGAATCTGAAGAGTAACGATGTCGTTTTGTTCGTCATAAGAAATATCGCCACAAGCCATCGGCATGTTGGTGGAATTTAGCCAAGTCAAAGCCTCGTTGATATTGGCGAAGATTTTATTATTTTTGCTATGCTCGTTGTATTGATGCAATATTTGGTCGTTGGAAATCAAGGCGATAAGCTCGGGATTGGTGGTAACTAGGGCTTTGTAGTTGCCGGGGAAAAGTTCGTCCCAAGGGTCGGTATATTCGAGCAGTTTTTCTCGACTGTCGGTGATATTAAATTGTCCATAGTTCATCACCGCCATGCGCATGCTTTGCAAGTCGTCATATTTATTCACAAAGTTCATCATTGAGTTGTTGATGTCTTTTTGCGAAAGGTCTTGATGCAGGTCAATGATGGCGATATGTCGGTTGGTGCTATAATGCAGGCTGATAAATTCATCTTCGCCATAGAGTCCGAATCCAGCGTAGTGCACCGCTGAAGGCTTTTTGTTGTCGGCTTGGCTCACCCAGCTCACGGCTTCCACATGGTTTTTCACAAGGGCGGTGTTGGGGTTGCGACTGTTAGTAACCCCCACCACGGCTATTGCGCGAGGGTCTTGGGCGAGGATAGCTAGGTAGGCATCGGGGAAGTGCGCAGTCCAATATCCTGTTCTGCCGAGTGCTTCGGAAGCTTTGCCCAAGATGGTGTATTTTCCTAGATTGAGGATAAATTTGCGGGAATCGGGCTTGAATAATCCTTGGTTGAGGTATTTTTCCCACGTGGCACTAATTTCTGAAGCGTAAATATCTCGCAGCGTATCAATATATATAATGTCTTTTTCACTGTTATAGCTTATTTTGTGTGCTTCGGAAGATGTTGGTTCTTCTGTCTGAGCATTGCCTTCCACTGTTGAGAGCCATGCGGTGGCATCTTCTAGTCTTTCAAAGAGTTTTACTTTTTTGTCTGCTTTGCTCATCATGGTGGTCAATGCCGATACCTTTGGGTTGGTTGTAACCATAGCCAGATAGGCGTTTGGGAAAAATTCATACCAGTCTTGATATGATTTTAAGATGCGCGAAGAGTTGTCGAGCGGCAAGAACTCATTTTGGATGAAGATGAATTTTGAATGTTTTTTGTTCACCCATCCTTTGTTGATCATTTCGCACCAAGTGTCGAAGAGCTTGTCGAGATTAATATCGGCGGTGATGTCGAGAGAAACAATGCCTGTTAGGTCATTGCAGGTGATGATGCCCACTTCGGTGGGGTAGGTGTGAAGCGTGTTGTCGTTGGTTTGCATGCGCTTTGATATTTGCCAGTGTAAACAGTTGGACAAATATACTAAAAAGCGCATATTGTCAAATATCATCTAGCACTTTTTTTAAAAAAAGTGCTAGATGATACAAAGATTAATTAACCTACACTCCTTCAAGCCATTTTGTAGCTTCGTCGATGTTGGCGACCAATTTAATTCTAGGGTTTTCTTTTTCTGCCATAGAAGAAAGCGCAATCATTTTTGGGTCGCTCGTAACGACTGCCATATAAGCGTGGGGGAAATTCTTTTGCCACACTTTTTCTCGGTTGATTGATTCGGTGATTTTGCCGACTAGATGCGAGTCGCCCAAGTTGAGGATAAACTTGTTGGTGTGGCGAGGCAGGCTGCCATTGGCGAGGGAATCACTCCAGAAAAGGTTGAATTTTTCCGCCGATAAATCTTCGAGTATGTCAATCACTAGAAGACCATTTTCGTTGGGGGTCATGCTTGCAAATTCAGCTTTGGTGTTTCGTCTTTTGGCGGGCATCATCAGGTTGAGCCAATTGATAGCCTCTTGGAACGAGCCCACCACCACGGTTTTGGCGTTTTTATATCGTTCTTGATTGGATTTTTCGATTGTTTCTTGTTTTTTGGTGATAAATGCCAAGTGGGTTTTGGGGAATAAAGTCATCCATTCGCGGTTGAGGCGCAATGCCAAATGGTCGTCAATATCAATGACAGTAAAGTTGCCCAGATTGAGAATGAATCGCCATGTTTGGTGGCTGAGAATATCTTCCGAGGCATATTTTCGCCAAAGGGTGTCGAGTTCATCAATCGTAATATCTCGGTTTAAATCAATAATCACCACAAAGTTGTCGGCGTCATATCTTGCCGTGGCTACTTCGCTGATGGCGTTGGATGCTTGCATTTTCTTGTCCATAGCGTCAAACCATCGGGCGGCTTCCGACTTATTATTCACCAAAGATGCCCGGTCGCTATTTCGGAAGCGGTGCGAGAAGATGGCAATCCCTCGGGGGTCGTTGCAGATATACGCCATGCGAGCTTCGGGGAATAAGTCCATCCAGCGGTCTTCTTGTTTTTTGGCTTCGGAGAAATTGTCCATCAAGGTGAAGTTGCCTTGCGTGTAAACAATGCGCTTGGTGCTGCGGGGCATATGTCCTTGTTCTGCAAATTCCTCCCACATTTCGTTTAATTCGCTCAGGCGCACATCTCTGATCAAGTCCACGCTTGCCGTCTTCTTATCCCACTCATAGAGGAGTTTGCCGAGTTGGTTTTTCGAGATCACCTCATCGGTGTTGGGCAATGAGTTAAACCATTCGAGCGCCTGCATAGGGTTTTCCATCAGCTGCGCTTGCGCTTTGTTGATTTGCTCTTGGCTCAAGAGGGCGGTCATCTCAGGGTCGCTAGTCATTACTGCGATATGCGCTTTGGTGAATAGCTCCGCCCATTTATTTTTAAGGCTATGCACGCCTGCCGAATCTTCGGAAAGTTTAAAATCTCCTTGGTTAAACACAATGCCTTTGGCATTGGGAGGGATTATTCCTTCACGGAGAAACTCCTCCCATTGGGCACTCATTTCCGAGGTGCTGAAATCGCGCAACACTTCCACGGTTGCCACACGGCTTTGGTGGTTGTATTTTGCACGAGCCACGGGTATGGGGGTGTTATTTTGCCTTGCTTCGAGCCATTCGACAGCGTCGTTCATCTGCTCAAAAGAACGGATGCGCTTGTGTTTATAGTCAATCATTGATGCGAGCACAAGGGCCTTCGGGTTGCTCGAAACAACGGCTAGTCGGGCATTGGGAAATAAGTCGGGGAACTCCTCTTGTGTGGCGAGCACCGTCTTTTCGGGAGAGAGCAGTTGGTGAGCCCCTTGATTGAGGATGACCTTAGTAGCTCCTGAGTCAATTCTTCCGTCATTGATGAAGCAGAGCCACATTTGATTGAGTTCTTCAATTTGCACATCACGCAAGATATCCACCTGATTAATTCCTGTTTTTTCGTCGTAATAAAGTTCTCCGATTTCCGAGATGTCGCAGGGCTTTTCTTCCAGATGCGTGTCGGCTTGATCGACCCATTTTTGCGCTTCTTCCAAGTTTTTCGCCATATTCAATCGAGGGTTTCGCTGATTGACCAAGCTGCAATAGGCAATGAAGTTGCTGTCTTGCGAGATGGTCGCCATATAGGCGTCGGGGAACAGTCGATGCCACTCGCTTTTGCGTTTGAAAAGCTCAGCGCCATTGCTCAGGCAGCTAAAGTTTCCTTGGTTGAAAATAAATTTCTTGGTGTTGAGGGTCAATTGATGTTCAGCGATGAGTCGCAGCCACATCTGATTGATTTCCACGGCTCGATAGTTGCGTAGAATGTCGATATGTGCTGTTTGTGTTGCGACATCGAAGTGGCAGATTGCCATGCCATCGGATTTTTTCTCCTGGTTTTGCAAGTTGGGCTCAGTGGAAAGTAGCCACGACACGGCATCATCGAAATGATAAAACGGACGAGCCACACGGAGGTCGTCGTCGAAAATCTTAGCCACCGAATAAGCCTTGGAATTACCCGTTACGAAAGCCAGTCGCAGATTAGGATAGGAGGCTAGAAGGATCTCTTTATTGTCGAGGGTGTCGATCGGGTTTTCGGTCAGCACATATTGTTTTTGGTTGAGGATAAGTCGTGAAGTCCCTTCGGGCACAATGCCCTCCTTAAGGGCATTAGTCCACGCTTCAACCGCTTCATCGCTAGTGAAATTATGCCCCGCATGGAGAATCGCAATCTGGCTATTGCGGTCATATTCCACTCGATGCTCGGTTTCGGATTTAGCGGCTTCGACTTTTCGGGCTAAATCGACCGTTTTAAACCAACGCAAAGCGTCGATCATCTGAATAAACTCTTTGCAGTTGGATGCTTCTTGGCGTGCTAGTCGTCCGATGTTGAGCATTTTGATGTTGGAGCTCACAATAGCGGTGAGATTGTTGGGGAATAGTTTCGCCCATTTCACCCCATTGCTAGCCACCTCTTCGGCACTGTCGAGCAGCTCATAGCATTCATAGTTCATCACTGTTTTGCTCACCGTTTGCAGCTCTTGGTCGGCATCATAAAAAGCCATCAGCGATTGGTTAATTTCCTCGTTGTGGAGGTTTTGCTTGATATTGACAATCGAGGTCTGCTTTTCCGCACTATAATAGATAGAGGCGAAATCGTTTTCGTTTTTAAACACAAAGTCGCCCACTAATTCGTTTGCCACCATGTCGGGGGCACTCATCGGCGTTGGCGATCCTGCTTGGTTCACCCATTGCAGGGCATCGACTTTGTCGCTACACAGTTTGACTTTGGGGTTGTTACTTTTCAGAAAGCTCACAAAAGCAGCTGTGCCAGTCATTCCGCCCGTAACCGCCATGAAGGCGTCGGGGAAGCTGTCAGCCCAAAAGTTTTTTCGGTGGATGGTGTCGGCAGCAGTGCCCGAGATGTCATATTCTCCAATATTGACAATAAACTTGGTGCTATTGTGAGGAAATAAGTTATCACGGAGATATTGTCTCCAAAAGATATTGATTTCCGAAGCTTTGATATTGCGTTGCGCATCGAGATAGACGATTTGCAGCTCGGGGTCATAGCTCACTTTTTGTGGAGCGATTTTTTCTTCGGCTTCAACGGTTTTGATGTAGTTTTCATCGGGCGTGTCATCGGGCAGCGATAAAATCCAATCCATAGCTTCTTCGAGTGTGCTGAAAAGTGCGTTGCGGGGATTTTCCTGATTAATTTTTTTCGACTCCGCAATGGTTTCGAGGTTGCTCGTAACCATGGCGGTGTGCCCTTCGGGAAATAATGCAGTCCACTTGATGGCATTTTCCAGAATTTCGGCTTCGCTGCCGATGAAGTGGTGATTGCCTTGGTTGATGATGAATTTATGGGTGTTGCGGGGCAACAGTCCACGCTCGAAGTAGTGCATATAGATGTTGTTGAACTCTTCGATGGTGAGATTTCTCTTGGGAGTAGTGATGGCTATTCCATGTTCAAAATCATATTCAAAGGAGGCAAGCGCATCTAAATCAAATTTGGGAGTCGTGTTGCTTTGCGACGCTTTCAAATCGAGCCAGCTTTGAGCATCAATCTCATTGGTGAACACCTTTGTTTTTTTGTTGAATTTATTCATCATGGTGCCGATAGCCGTAATCTTCGGGTCGGAGCTCACCACCGCCAAATAGGCATTTGGAAAGAGGTTTGCCCATTCGCCACGGCTCTCCAAGGAGCGCTGACCGCTGTCGGTGAGTGTCTGCTGATTGGTGAAAAAGATATGCTTGAGGGTGTCGGCAGGGATAATATCTTTGGAGATTACTTCTTTCCAAGCGGTTACAACTTTCTCGCTGCTAAACTCGCTATTCACATTGGTGAATGAAGTGTGCGTTGTTTTGTCGTAGGTGATTGAGCCAAAGTCAGTGCGATAGGTGATTTGATTGCTGTTTTGCCCGAGCAGCCATGCCAAGGCATCGTCGTTGGTGGCAAAAGATTTGCTGGTATTCTTCACCTTGTCCATCAGTGCGCTGATGGCGATGGTTTTAGGGTCGTTGCTCACAATAGCCGTAAATGCGCCCGGGAAGAGTTTCACCCACTTCCCCCGATGGGTGAGGATGACAGCTGAGCTTTCAATGACACTATAATTTCCGGTGTCAATAATAAATTTTCGGGTGAAGCTCGGCAGTTCTTTGGTTTCGATGAAATGCTCCACAAGCTGCAATAGGCGTGTGAGGTCGAAGTTTTCAAGTAGCTTGATTGTGGCGATTTGATTTTCGCGATCGTATGAAATAATTCCGTTGAGCATCGTTCTGAGAATTTGTTTTTCTATTCTTTGGGCGTAAAAATACGTATAGTTGAACAAAGGTACTAATTTTTAGGCTCGTTGAGCAAAGAGAAGTGGAAAACTTAAGTTTTTTAGAAGTTCCCTTAAAATATTCACCATTCCTGCCTTGTGTCAGGCTTGTGTTAAGCCGCATTCAATGCGGCTCTACGATACGCTTTGGGGCGTTGGGGCTTGCCTGCGGGAATGGGCAGGGGTGAGATTAAATAGCCCCGCTAGGGGGTGTCTTTGTAGCTTTCAACCAACCAAAAGATCGCTAAGCTCTTTCCTAAAATCAGAAAAGCGTTTTCAGATTTAAAATACGCAAAACCAAAATTGGAAAAGAGGTTTTTAAATTCAGATAGCCCCGCTAGGGGTGATATCTTTGTAGCAATTAGCCCAAAAATATCCACTGTCCCGAATAGTGCAGATTAAATCTCAATGGTTTATTGATTTGTAGTATATTTTGTGTAAATTTGCAGTAGTACTTCAGATTTGCATAGAATATGAAAATAGAATTTATAGACAGAGAATTAGCAACTGCAATCAAAGAGGCTGCGCAATATTTCTCGGTAATCACCATTACAGGACCAAGACAGTCGGGCAAAACCACATTATTACAGAATATATTTAGCGAATTGCCCTATTTTTCGCTAGAGAATTTGGATATTCAGAATTTTGCCACGAACGATCCGCTAGCCTTTTTAAACCAACATCCCGATGGAATGATATTAGATGAGGTGCACAACGCCCCTAGTCTTCTGTCGTATATTCAGGGCATTGTGGATGCTGAACCAAAAAAACGATTTGTGCTTTCTGGCAGCTCGCAGTTTGCAATGCTTAGAAAGGTAACACAGTCGCTAGCAGGGCGGACAGCTGTATTTGAGTTGCTGCCTTTCTCTTACTCGGAAATCAAAGGTTTTTTAAAAGACCAATCGCTAGATGACTTGCTTTTTAATGGATTTTATCCTGCGATATGTGCTGGGAAAAATATTCCGAAGTTTCTTTATCCGAATTACGTGAAGACCTATCTGGAAAAAGATGTCAGAGATCTCTTGCAGATAAAAGATATGATGCAGTTTCAAACATTTATTCGCTTGTGTGCTGGAAGAATAGGCTCGTTATTTAAAGCCTCTGAGCTGTCGAATGAAGTGGGGGTGAGCTCTAATACAATTACATCATGGTTGTCGGTGCTACAAGCCTCTTATATTGTGAAGCTTTTGCCTCCCTATTTTGAGAACTCCAATAAACGGCTTGTTAAAACACCTAAGCTGTATTTTATTGACACTGGGCTGGCTGCATATTTGCTTGGGATTGAGTCGGCAGAACAGTTGTCGAGAGACAAAATGCGAGGGAATTTGTTTGAGAATTTTGTGGTGATGGAAGCTCTCAAGCATCGCTATAATCAAGGAAAGGAAAGTAATCTTTATTTCTATCGAGATAGTAATCAGAATGAAGTCGATTTGATTTTAAAAAATAGAAACTCCCTTTGTGGCATCGAAATCAAGTCGTCGATGACCTACAACTCTCAGTTTGAGAAAGGTCTGAATAGGATTGACTCGGGGGTGAAAGACAAAGTGGAGCCCAAAGCAATTATCTATGCTGGAGATTATGAGAATAGTGCTGGAGAGATTCAGTTGCTCCATTATGCGCATCTAAGTCAGTTGTTCTTGTAATTAGTTTGATTTCACAATGAGAATACTCAACCAGCCAACCAAATAGATCGCTAAGCTCTTTCCTAAAATCAGAAAAGCAGTTTTCAGATTCAAAATACGCAAAACCAAAATTGGAAAAGAGGTTTTTAGATTCAGATAGCCCCGCTAGGGGTGATATCTTTGTAGCAATTAGCCCCCAAATATCCACTGCCCCTAATTTTTAGAAGCCCCCCTTAAAAATGAAGAGATAAAAAAAGAGCAATCGCACGAAACGATTGCTCTTAACAGTTTAACCCATAAAGACAGCGTGTCTATCCTTCGTAGGCTATTTTGCTTATGGCTGTGATATTTCCTCCTTCAACCTTGATTCCTCTAGTTGCGGTTGCTGCATTGATGTCAATTCTATACACATAGCTTCCTTCAGCGTCAGTAGTAATGCCGACATATACATAATTTCCATCAGCAGTTGCATAGCAGTTTCTATCTGTCAATTGTGATATGCTCGCCGCTTCAGGGACACCTGTTACTGTTGTTACGGTCTTATTATAGACATCTACGATAGCAAAATATTTTCCCCCATAATTGTCTGTTGTTTTATCCGCACCCATGTTGGCTAAGAATTTACCATTGCCTGCATAGGTCCAGCTAGTGATGAATTTACCGCTAGTGGCTTCGTTGATGTCGAAGAAATATGTTGTGTCAAATTCATCGGTATCAATGTTGATTTTTGTTACCGCAGCTGGTTTTGTCGAGTTTGGCGTGTAGCTATCATCTTGCGCTAGAGAACCCGAGAATGCGTATGCATCTCCAAGTTCATCTATGACTTGAATTCTGCAAGCACTTGTTCTTTCAATTAGCTAATTCTCACTCGTTATTGTGAAAATGGTGAAAATGAGCTGAGTACATGCTCAAAGTACTTGCACTTCGGGTCGGCTGCACGTGCAGCAAGGCAAAAGTACTTGCACTTTGGGTCGGCTGCATCGTGCAGCAAGTCAAAAGTACTTGCACTTTGGGTCGGCTGCACGTGCAGCAAGGTCAAAGTACTTGCACTTTGGGAGATTTTAGTGAATGCCTTATGTCGTTTTTTTTTGCTCATCAGCTACTAATCTATTCAGTGATATTTGAAAATATATTTCAAATATATTTGCATTAAAAGAAAATGCGCTGTATATTTGCGCTATATATTAAAGGTTAATGCAAATAAAAAATAAACTTATGCTTAAGAAGGAAATTCTAAATTATTTTGAAGCGCAATATCCCAATTGGCTTCGCTATGCGGCAAAGCATTGCCAGCAAGTGTGTATGATTGATGAGCCTGCCGACTTGCTGCACGAAGTGCTCGAGCAATTGCTCACCACCAACCGTGTGTTGGTGGAAAAACTATATGACCATCAAGAAGAGGGAGAAAGGGGACTTCATAAATATGTACTCAAGATGATAGCTCTCAGCCTGCATTCTCCCCAGTCGCCCTATCAGCGTAAGATTAAAGCTCAGCGATTGGAATTGACGGAGAATAAAAAAGTGAAAATGGATGATGTCAATTATCTGGCGGGGCACTACGATGAACTGAAAGAACGAATGCGGCAAGCGCAATTTTCCGAGGAGGATCGGCAATTATTGCTTTGGCGATTAGGAGGCGAGAGCCTGCAATCCTATCCGAGCGATGAGCCACGGACGAGAATCTATCGGAGATTTCAGAAATTACTCGATAAAGTGAGCTAGTGGAACATCTCAACGAAGCGCATAAAAAAACCGTTTGCCTGCAAAAGGCAAACGGTTTTTTCATGCGACATTTTCAGCCTAGAAGACTAAGCTAAAAATAATTCGTAGTATTCATCATCCATCAATCGGCAGCATCCCGAAACAGCTGATGTTTCACCAAGTTTCGACAGCACCACTTTCACTTCAGCACCATTGGCTTGGAGCTGCTTGCTGAGTGCGGGTTCAAATAATTTGAATGCTTTCGAGATATTGCCTCCCAACACAATCGTGTCGGCACTGAAGTTTTTCAGCCATGGCGCCATCAGGTCGGCAAGCTCGGCGCCGAAGTCTTCAAACACCTGCTTAGCGCGTGCGTCCGTGTCGATTTTATCCACGATGCATTTAGCTCCTTCGATAGTTTCGCCAGTGAGTTCCTTCCAACGATTGACAAAGCCACGAGTGGAGAAATAATCATCGGCAATACCGTCTTTATAAGCCAAGTGATAGCAGCATCCTTGGTCGGGCACTGTGTCGCCCTGCTCAATGGGAATACCATTGAGTAAGAATGCCGAGCCAAAACCTGTGCCAAGCGTGATTGCTACACAATTGCTTGAGCCTTTGGCAGCGCCAATCCACACTTCGCCCGAGGCAAAGGCGGTGGCATCATTCATAAAGCGGAATTTAGCATCTTGGATAGGTACTCTTTTTTGGAGTTCTTCGCTCACATTCACCTCAAAGAGGTTTTCAAATTTCTTGTTGGAGTTGTCGAAAAGTGCAACGCCTGTCTTATAGTCGAAAGGACCAGGCATGGCAAAGGCAGCGCCATTCACTTGCCCAATGCCCACCGTTTCTGCTGCTTCGGTGATTGCCGTAGCCCATTTGGTCAGAATCTCATCGGCGCTAGCGTGGCAATCCACAGGCGAGGTTTTCATGGTGTCGAGGAGCAACTCTTGCTTCTCGAGGTCGAAAATGGCGCAAGTGATGTGGCTTCCGCCCACATCAGCACCCACAGTGTACTTCTTCATTGATATCGTTATTTATATATTGTATGCGATAATTGGATGTTTTACCTTTGCGTAAAACAATTGTTAAGACAAAGGTAAGAATTTAATTTGAATTAGAAAACGAATAAGGATAGGCATCGGGGCTTATTCCTCGCTTTTTGTTGGGCTTGTCGCTCATTTCAAATCTAATCTGAGCCCCATCCATCAAGTCATCATAGTTGAAATAATTCTTGTCATAGCTCGCCCCGTCGATGCTAATCGCATCCACATATCTATTTTCAGGACTATTGGCAGGTGCTTCGATGTTGATTTTCTTGCCGTTTTCCAAACTGATGCACATGTGCTTAAATAGGGGAGCACCAATCACATATTCATCCACCGCAGGAGTTACAGGATAGAAGCCCAGTGCACTAAATACATACCAAGCTGAGGTCTGACCATTATCCTCATCGCCACAATAGCCATCGGCTTGGGCGGTGTACATGCGGTTCATCACCTCACGAATCCAATATTGCGTTTTCCATGGCTGACCCGCATAGTTATAGAGATAAATCATGTGTTGAATAGGTTGGTTGCCATGCGCATAGTTGCCCATGTTCATGATTTGCATCTCTCGGATTTCATGAATCACCTGTCCATAATACGACTCATCAAACACCGGAGGAACTACAAACACCGAGTCGAGCATCTGCGCAAACACCTCATTGCCGCCCATCAGGTCGGCAAGACCTTGAATGTCGTGAAACACCGACCATGTGTAGTGCCAGCTGTTGCCCTCCGTGAAGGCATCTCCCCATTTGAAAGGACTGAAAGGCGATTGAAATGTGCCGTCTTCATTTTTCCCACGCATTAAGTTGGAACTGGGGTCAAACACATTCTTATAGTTCATCGCTCGCTCGGCATAAATGCCGATTTCACTCTCGGGCTTGCCCATCTTTTTTCCCATCTGATAGATGCAGAAATCGGCAAAGGCATATTCCAAAGTGCGAGCCACGTTTTCATTCACCCCCACATTATAAGGTACATAGCCCAAGCGGTTGTAGTATTCATGCCCAAAGCGTCCAACAGAGTTTACTGCCCCCTTGTGGGTGGTGTTCTTCACCATAGCCTCCCAAAGCGTCTCCGCATCATCAATTTTCTGCCCTTTCAGATAGGCATCGGCAATGATGGTGGCTGAGTTCGACCCAATCATGCAATCCCGATGCCCCGGGCTTGCCCACTCAGGCAGAAAGCCACTTTCTTTATAAGCATTGGCAAGCCCCTCTTGGATATGTTCGTTGAGCGTGGGATACATGAGATTGAAGAAGGGGAAAACCGCACGAAAGGTGTCCCAAAATCCATTGTCGGTAAACATATAGCCGGGCAAAACTTCGCCATTATAGGGGCTGTAATGAACAATGTTTCCCGCTGCGTCAATCTCATAAAACTTGCGTGGAAAGAGCAACACCCGATATAAGCACGAATAGAAGGTGCGCATTTCGCCTTCTGAAGCTCCCGCCACCGCTATCCGAGAAAGTTCCTTGTTCCAAATGTCTTCTCCTTGTTGCTTCAGCTGGTCGAAACTATTGTTGCCAAGCTCCTGCAAATTGAGCTCCGCTTGCTCGGGGCTGATGAATGAGGATGCCACGCGAGCGTGGACTTGTTCGCCCTTGCTTGTTGCAAACTGAATCGCTGCCCCTACATGATTATCTTTCAACTCTTTTTTGCCTTTCACGATGTTTTTGTCGCTCCACACGTGGCTGGAGTCAAACTCCTTGTCAAATACAATCACAAAATAGTTTTTGAAATTCTCAGGCACTCCGCCCGAGTTTTTTGTGGTGTATCCGATGATTTTGTTTTCTTCGGGAATCACTTTGATATAAGATCCTTGGTCGAAAGCATCAACCAAAATATGCGATTGCTCGCTTTCAGGAAAGGTGAAGCGAAACATGGCGGCTCGCTCAGTGGGAGTGATTTCAGCCACCACATCGTAATCCGCCAAATAGGTCTTATAATAGTGTGGCTTGGCAATTTCCGCCTTGTGTGAAAACCAGCTCGCCCGCTCCTGTTGGTCGATTTTTAGCTTGCCTGTTTCGGGAAGAATCGAAAACTGACCATAGTCATTAATCCACGGACTCGGCTGATGGGTCTGCTTGAAGCCCTTGATTTTGTAGGCATCATAGGAATACACCCAGCCGTCGCCCATGTTGCCCGTTTGGGGAGTCCAAAAATTCATCCCCCAAGGGAGGGCTATCGCAGGATAGGTGTTGCCGTTGGAAAGACGAAACTCCGAGTCGGTGCCCATGAGCGTATTGACATAGTCCACGGGATTGTCGGCATAGGATGCTTCGCTGTTGTTTGTCGCCCGATTGCAGCTCACCAAAGCAGCGACCGCAAGCAGGACAATACCAATTTTTTTGTTCATGATATGGATATATTATTTATGTTATTTTAAATCTCCGTTTTCAAAAGTAATACTTTTCGAGGAAAACGCCCGCACTTTTCGTCCCTTAGGTTAGAATTAAATTAATATTCCATCAATAGAAGGGTTTGCCGAATCAAAGCGTCTTATAAAGTATATCTTTGCGCATCTTATTTGAAAATTTAAAAATGCAAAACATTCGTAACATTGCAATTATTGCACACGTTGACCACGGAAAGACGACTTTGGTCGATAAGATTATTTATCACTGCAACTTGGTGAAAGACCATGAAAAACATGAAGACCTCTTGCTTGATAATAATGACTTGGAGCGTGAACGTGGAATCACTATTCTAGCTAAAAACGTTTCTGTTGATTATAAAGGTACGAAAATCAATATCATCGACACCCCTGGGCACAGCGACTTCGGTGGTGAGGTGGAGCGGGTGCTCAACATGGCAGATGGCGTGCTCCTGCTTGCCGATGCTTTCGAGGGAACAATGCCCCAAACTCGCTTCGTGCTTTCTAAAGCCTTGGCGTTGGGATTGAAACCTATCGTGGTGATTAATAAAGTCGATAAACCAAACTGCCGCCCCGACGAGGTGCACGAGCAAGTGTTCGACCTCATGTTTTCACTCGATGCCACCGAAGAACAGCTTGATTTTACTACCATCTATGGTTCAGCAAAAGAAGGCTGGATGACTACCGACTTGAACCACAAAACAGAAGATATTTCTCCGCTCTTGGATTCTATCTTAGAGAATATTCCTGCGCCAACGGAAAACCATGGCACACCACAAATGCTGATTACTTCGTTGGATTATTCATCTTATGTGGGACGTATCGCTATCGGCAGAATTCACCGAGGTGAATTGCGCGAAAACATGCAAGTGGCTTTGGCGAAGCGTGATGGTTCAATCGTCCGCTCGAAGATTAAGGAGATTCACACTTTCACAGGGCTTGGTCGCCAAAAAGTGGAGTCGATGCACGATGGCGATATTTGTGCGCTCGTGGGCATTGAGGGTTTTGATATTGGCGACACAATTTGTGATTTGAACAACCCTGAACCGCTCGACCCAATTGCGGTGGACGAGCCAACGATGAGCATGGTGTTTGCTATTAATGATTCGCCATTCTTTGGTCAGGAAGGTAAGTTTGTTACTTCACGCCACATTAAAGATCGCCTAGAGAAAGAACTCGAAAAGAACCTCGCACTTCGTGTGCAACAAGGCGAAACAGCCGATACATTCACTGTTTATGGTCGTGGTATTCTTCACCTTTCGGTGTTGATCGAAACCATGCGCCGTGAGGGATATGAATTACAAGTGGGACAACCTAAAGTGCTTTTCAAAGAGATTGGAGGCATCAAGTGTGAGCCTATCGAGGAATTGCACGTGGATGTGCCCGATGAATATTCGGGTAAGGTGGTCGAGATGGTGTCTGTTCGCAAAGGCGAAATGCAAAACATGGTGCGCAAAGGCGACCGAATTCACCTTGATTTTCACATTCCTTCACGAGGAATCATCGGACTGCGCACTAACATGCTTACCGGCACAGCCGGTGAAGCAGTGATGACACACCGTTTCATCGAATATCAACCGATGAAAGGCGAGATTGAAGGTCGTGTGAATGGTTCGTTGATTGTGAAAGAACCGGGCACAACTTTCGCCTATGCGCTGAACAAATTGCAAGACCGTGGTCGCTTCTTCGTGGAGCCGGGTGTGGAAGTTTACGAAGGTATGGTGATTGGCGAAAGCAACCGTGCAGGCGATATTGTGATTAACGCCACGGCTTCAAAGAAACTCACCAACATGCGTGCTTCGGGGTCTGATGACAAGGTGCGCCTAGCTCCTCCGATTATCTTCAGCTTGGAAGAAGCGATGGAATACATCGGTGCCGATGAATATTTGGAGGTAACCCCCAAATCACTCCGCATGCGCAAAATCTTCTTGAAAGAACACGAGCGCAAACGTGCTGGGAAATAGAGTCAATTACGAATTGTCAATTACGAATTACGAATTGACCTGACGGTGAATAACAAAAAACCTCGCTAGCAATTGCTGGCGAGGTTTTTTATGCTTTACCCCTCCCCCTAGGGGGAGCTGGAGGGGGCTTTATCTATTCGGACTTTCCCACACTTTTGTTTCGGTGCAGTTGATTAGCAGATATTGGTCGTCGCACTTCATGCGAAACTCGCCTGCTTCCAAAGTCCATTTGCCGTGGCTGTTCACAAAAGCAAGCTCGCTTGCGGGGAGTGTGAAGCTTACCGTTTTGGTTTCGCCTGCTTTCAACGCTACTTTATCGAAGGCACGAAGACGCATATTGTCGGGCACATGACTAGCCACCAAGTCGCTAGAGAAAAGCAACACCGGTTCTTTGCCATCCACTTTCCCAGTGTTGGTTACATCTACGGTGAAAGTGATTTCATCAGCGGCAGTGAAGCTCGTTTGACTCGCTTTCAAGTTGCTGTACTTATAAGTTGTGTAGCTCAATCCATGACCGAATGCCCATTGCACATTCACTTTGGCATCATAGTTATAGTTGCCCTCCATAGTGCCTGTTTGCTCGCTCACTTTGAAATCATAGGTGGAGAGAGAATTAATCAGGCGAGGATAGGTGTAGGGCAGTTTAGCCGAGAAGTTCACATCGCCAGCCATTAGATTGGCGAGGGCGTCGCCCCCGAAGTTGCCGGGGAGCAAGACGCTAATTACGGCATCAGCCAAAGGCTCGATTTCGCTAATTAGGCGTGGACGACCTTCATTGAGCACCAAAACAATCGGCTTGCCGGTTTTGGCGAGAGATTGCACCAAGTCAAGCTGGTTGCGTGAAAGCGTAAGGTCGGTGAGGTTGCCCGGAGTTTCGCAATAAGAGTTCTCGCCGATGCACGCCACAATCACATCAACGCCTTTGGCTGCACGAACCGCTTTAGCGATTTCAGGAGTGTTTTCTTCGTAGTAAGCACCGTCAATTTTCTAAGTAACACCCGCTTCATAGGAAACTTTGTCTTTGCCATATTTGTTTTCCAAGGCTTAAAATATAGAGTTTTGTTCGCCTGCATATTCATCTGCAATGTTTCCTTGCCATGAATATGACCAGCCGCCATTGAGCGAGCGCATAGTTTGGGCATTCGGACCAGTTACTAATATCTTTTTGCCTTTGGCAAGTGGCAGGATGTTGTTATCATTTTTCAGCAATACTTCTGATTCTTCGGCAGCTTGCAATGCTACTTTGGCGTGCTCTTCGCTACCAAATTTATCATAGCTCGCAATCTCCCAATACGGATTTTCAAACAAGCCCAAGCGATATTTCAAGCGAAGTACACGACGCACCGCATCATCCACACGCTCCATTGACACCGCTCCTTCTTCCACTAATTCTTTCAAATCACGGCAGAATTGTGTTTCATAAGGCACCATCGCCATGTCGATACCGGCATTAATGGCAAGGCGCACTGCATCTTTTTTCGATGTAGCAATGCCTTCACGCTCGAAGAGGTTGTTGATGTCGTTCCAGTCGGTTACGAGCATGCCGTCCCAATTCAAATCCGTTTTCAGCCATTGAGTCAGCAACTCATAATCAGCATGCGTGGGCACCCCATTAATAGAAGCTGAGTTCACCATGATGCTCAGCACGCCTGCTTCCACTGCTTGACGGAAAGGTTCAAAAAACTTCTCACGAAGAAGATTATATGGAATGTAAGCTGGCGTG
>JBKECD010000078.1:0-6989 GCA_047974225.1 Mangrovibacterium sp. | reverse complement strand
ATTAAAGTGGGCGATAATTTATAATAGTCGGTGATCATGGTCTTTTTATTTGCACTAGAGCTAGAACCATAATAATAGTCGCCATAATAATAGCTCCTCTCCACATCGCTTGCTTCGGCATGGGAGCTATTGATGCTTCCGATTTTGGCATCGAGTTTGAATTTTAGTCTATCCCAAGCTCCATGATACCCCACGCCGACATAGTATTGCGCCACACGCATTTCACCATAGCTATAATAGTAGCTATAGTAAGAGCCATCATCTCGGCTAAATTCCACATTGTGCAATCCATAGTTTCCCCCAGCGAGAGCCACAAAGTTGTTGTGAAACTTATAGCCCAACTCGCCACTTATCGAGCTGAAGTTGGTTTCGATATTAGCTTCCCAATTGCGATATTCCAAGAAGCCGCCAATGAACGCCGCAGTGTTTGGGTTGGAAAAAATATAGTCGTTGCCACGCTCTTGATTCAGGCTTTCGATGCTGAAGAGCCCACGCAGTCCATAGCGGATATTACTATCTGTTGAACTATCTTCAGTTTGAGCCGCTGCCCCCATCGTTGCGATGACAAGCAGCATGAATATTCCTAGCTTCTTCATTGTTAGTTGTTTTCGGAATTGGTTAATACGACAGTCAGTTTCGTGCTAAATTTTTCATCATCTTGAAGTGTAACATCCACTGTGAAATTGAGCGTTGTGGCGGTGGTGATGAGCGCACTGTATTTCCCTCCATAGTTCGTTTGATTAGTGAATAGCAAATAAGGCTGAGTAGATTTCTTCGTTTTCTTTGCTAGATATTGGTCGATTGTTTCATATAGGCTATTATATGAACTATTATCGTCCACCACAAAATATTTATTTGCATCGGTGGTCTCCAGCCCAAGTTCGCGATAATTATCGAGCGAGATGTTGAGTTTGCTTATCGGATTGATAACATTGGGATTCAGTCCATAGTTTTGCGCATAGGAATTTTCCGAACTCAAGGTGAGAATTAGTTTAAACACGCTCGCCGGAATTGTGTCGGTTTGTCCGTTGAAGGATTTCACACTCACGCCCACTTCATCAATGGAGTATTCCGGACCATAGGCATAGTCTGCACTATCTTCTTCGGCGCAGGCATAAAGCATCGCCCCAGCCAGCATCGCCATCAAAAATTGATTTAATCTTTTCATTGTATTCTTTTTTTAATTATTTCTTTGAAGCTTCTTCACCCTATAAACAGCAAAAAAGGGAGATGTTACATTTTAATGGAGAATGGAGAGTGGAGAATTGAGAATGGACCTAACGGTGATTAATGGCGCAGCCTCATTCTCCATTCTCCACTCTCCACTCTCGTGTCGCCCCTCTGGGGCTTAGGGTTGGGGGGGATTTCCTTACCCCGGGTTGAAACCCGGGGCTACAAACATGTCGCCCCTATGGGGCTGCAATTCTCCATTCTCAACCCTCTTCCCTCTTCCCTCTTCCCTCTTCCCTCTCAATACATCAATCCGAATTGCCACAGCGGAATGATATTCATGAAACCTCGTTCGATGTCGTCTTTCACCACAAAGCCTTGTTGGACATTTTTGATTTGCTGCTGACCTTTATTCTTTCCGCCAATTTCAAATGTTTTATCTTCAAACAAGAAATCAGCTTCTGCTGAAATGAGCACCTCGCCTTGCATGCGAAGTTGGTTGAGGAAAAATGTTTCGCGCAGATTGCCCACATTTGCCGCTTCACCCGAAAGGCTATAAATCAAATTCGTATTGTCGAGATAAATCTTATCCACCTTCCCAAGTCCTCGCACACCATTGGTGTTGCTCCGCAATTGCGCAATCATGCCAGCATCTTCAATCCACATGCAGTAGTCGGAAATGTTGTTGCGGCTCACTTGCAGCATTTCGCCAAGCTTGCTCATGTTGGGTTTGAAAGGCACACTCTTTGAGATAATCGAGAGCAATTGTTTCAACTTCCGACCGGTGGAAGAGTGCATGCTCGCATAGATTGGAATGTCGTTTTCTAAAGTCTGATTGATAATCTGCCTAAGGCGAACCGAAAAGTCATCATGCAAGGCAAAAGGATAGTATCCTTGCTTTAGATAGTCGGCAAACAAAGGCAAGGGGCGAGCCAATTGCGCTTCATTCACTTGGTGGTTCAGCACTTCATCGAGTGTGTATTGCTTCACTGATATTTGGTGAAAGAGTTCCAAATATTCACGAAACGACAAGCCCTGCATGTGATACATCACCGCTCGACGACTAAGGTCGAACGCTCCTTTTTTGATGTCGAGCACCGATGAACCCGTGAAAACGACGTTTAATTCAGCATGATAATCATAGATAAGTTTCAACTCGCGCGACCATTCGGGGTGTTTGTGCACTTCGTCAATGAAGAGGTATTTTCCACCATGCTTCACAAAGGTATCAGCCAAATCTGTCAGCCGATGTTCGAGGAAATAGAAGTCTTCTGCCGAAACATAAAGCACTTCTTGCAGATTGAGGTTTTGCTGAATGTGTTGCAGAATCATGGTGGTCTTGCCCACACCACGAGGACCAGTCAAACCAATCAGCCGATTTCGCCAATTGATTTTCTGGTGCATATATCGCGGAAATCCATTGGGAGTATCCGCCACTAGCTTATGAGAATGTTCGAATAGTTCTTGCATATCTTTCCTTTATTTGAGGACAAAGATAATGCTTTTGCACTGTCGCAGGGCATTTTTATGAAGAAATTGCACTGTGAGAGTGCAATTATTGCGAAATATTGCACTGTGGGAGTGCAAATCAATCATTCTCCATTTTCGTGTCGCCCCTATGGGGCTTAGGGTTGGGGGGATTTCCTTACCCCGGGTTGAAAACCCGGGGCTACAAAGATGTCGCCCCTATGGGGCTGCAATTCTCCATTCTCCATTCTAGTGTCGCCCCTATGGGGCTTAGGGTTGGGGGGATTTCCTTACCCCGGGTTGAAAACCCGGGGCTACAAAGATGTCGCCCCTATGGGGCTGCCATTCTCAACTCTCCCTTACACCCCACTAATCCGCTTAATATCATTCAGCTTATTCAACGCCTCAATCGGGGTGAGCGAATTAATGTCGATATTAGCGATTTCATCGCGGATGGCGAGCAGGGTGGGGTCGTCGAGCTGAAAAAGACTGAGCTGTATGGGTTCTCGTTTTTTCGCCACTTTGGCGAGTGGCTTTGTCAGACCTTCTTTGCGATTGTCGCCTTCCAGCTGGAGCAGAATTTCATCGGCACGATTCACCACGCTTGGCGGCATGCCTGCCAAGCGAGCCACATGGATACCGAAACTATGATTACTTCCGCCACGCACCAGCTTCCGCAAGAAGATAATTTTCTTATCCACCTCTTTCACGCTGACATTATAGTTCTTCACACGAGGGAAACTTTTCTCCATCTCGTTCAGCTCATGATAGTGCGTAGCGAAGAGTGTCTTTGCTTTGGCGTAGGCGTGTTGGTGAATGTATTCCACAATCGACCATGCAATTGAAATGCCATCATAGGTGGAAGTGCCTCGCCCGAGTTCATCGAGCAGAATCAAGCTGCGGTCGGAGATATTATTCAGAATGCTTGCTGCTTCGTTCATTTCCACCATGAAAGTCGATTCGCCCAACGAAATATTATCGGACGCACCCACACGAGTAAAAATCTTATCGACATAGCCAATTGAAGCCGCCTGCGCTGGCACAAAGCTGCCGGCTTGTGCCATCAGCACAATGAGAGCCGTCTGCCGAAGCAAAGCCGACTTACCCGCCATGTTCGGACCAGTAATAATAATCACCTGCTGCCCCTCTTGGTCGAGCCGCACATCATTGCTGATATATTCTTCGCCAATGGGCAGTTGTCGCTCAATGACAGGGTGGCGACCATCTTTGATGTCGATGGTGGTGCTATCATTAATCTCAGGTTGCACATAATTATTTTGCAGTGCCACCAAGGCAAACGACCATAGGCAATCAAGCTTAGCAAGCACCATGGCATTAAGCTGAATCAGCTGAATATAATCGGAAACCGCCACGATGAGGTTCTGATAGAGTTGTGCTTCGAGTGTTGCAATCTTCTCTTCCGCCCCAAGAATTTTACTTTCATATTCTTTCAACTCTTCGGTGATATATCGCTCGGCACTCACTAGTGTTTGCTTACGAATCCATTCCGCTGGCACTTTGTCTTTATGCGTGTTGCGCACTTCTATATAGTATCCGAATACATTATTGAAAGCAATCTTTAGCGAGGGGATGCCCGTGCGCTCTGACTCTCGCTCTTGCATGTCGGCAAGAAACTGTTTGCCTGAGTGCGAAAGCAAGCGCAGCTCATCGAGTTCTTCGGAAACACCGCTATTA
The DNA here is from genome assembly GCA_047974225.1 of Mangrovibacterium sp. GTDB lineage: Bacteria > Bacteroidota > Bacteroidia > Bacteroidales > Prolixibacteraceae > JBKEDC01. The sequence continues at coordinate 2,657 of JBKECD010000078.1, read as the reverse complement.
ATTACTGAGCCTTTGTGCATGATGCTCGGTGCATCTTCGGAAATTTCTCGGGCGATACGGTCGCGGATGCTTGCGCAAGGATTGAGCTGCTCTGCCAAGCGATTGAGCACCTCATGGTTCACACTTTGCGCCATTTGCTGAATTGGCTCAATAGCTGAAAGTGCTTTGCAGAGCTGCACCAATTCACGAGGATTGATGCGTCCCACAGCTACTTTTGAGATCAAGCGTTCGAGGTCGCCTATCTGGCACAATTCCGATTGCAAATCATTTCGCAAGTCATTGTTCTCTTTCAGAAACTCCACTGTTGAAAGTCGCTCATTGATGGCGTTCACCTCTTTCAGCGGAAGAGCAATCCATCGGCGGAGCAATCGAGCGCCCATGGGGGTGTTGGTCTTATCGAGCACCTGCACGAGGGTTTTTGCGCCCTCGTTGAGCGAGCCGAAGAGTTCGAGATTGCGCACCGTAAATCGGTCGAGCCACACATATTTATCTTCTTCGATGCGAGAAATTGCATTGATGTGGCTGATTTGCTTATGTTGAGTGATATCGAGATAATGCAGCACTGCACCCGATGCAATAATTGCCATGCCCATATCCTGAATCCCATAGCCTTTCAGTGATTTGGTTTGAAAGTGGCGAAGTAATCTATCGGTAGCGGCTTCGGTGGTGTAAATCCATTCATCGAGGGCAAAGGTGTAGTGTTTACTGCCGAAGAGCTGTTCAAATTCCGCACGGCTTCCTTTCTGAAAAAGCACCTCTTTGGGCGAAAACGAGCTGAGGAGCTTGTCGATATAATCGGTAGTGCCTTGGGCGGTGAAGAACTCGCCTGTGGAAATGTCGAGAAATGCCACGCCAGCCTCTTTTTTGTGGAGGAAGACCGAGGCGAGGAAGTTATTTTCTCGATTTTCGAGAATATTATCATTGATGGAAACCCCCGGCGTAACAAGTTCGGTGATGCCACGCTTCACAATAGTTTTAGTCTGCTTGGGGTCTTCCAACTGTTCGCAAATAGCCACACGCTGACCAGCACGCACCAGCTTGGGCAGATAAGTATCGAGTGAATGATAGGGGAAACCCGCCAATTCCACAAAGCTTGCCGAGCCGTTGGCTCGTCGAGTGAGGGTGATGCCTAGTATTTCGGCTGCACGAATCGCATCATCGCCGAAAGTTTCATAGAAATCGCCCACACGGAAGAGTAGGATTGCCTCGGGGTGCTTAGCTTTGATGTTGTAGTATTGCTTCATCAGTGGGGTTTCCACATATTTCTTCTCGGTCTTTGCCACAGTTATTCGTTTTTGTTTCCTGCAAAGGTAGTTTTTTAAAGTTAGAAGTTGAAATACGAGCTACAAGATTTCCATATTGTTATATTCAAAAAGAGAGTAGGGGGAAATAGGCGAGAGTTATCCTCAACGACTTAAATTTGCCCTTTAATGAATGGAAAATGGTCGAAAACGTAAACCTTATGACGCTTTTACTGTTTTCTATGCAGTGAAGAATCAATAAATACATAAGATGAAAAAGTTATTAATTATGGCGGTGGCAATCCTAGGGTTTGCCACTGTGAATGCTCAAGAAGTGGGTATTCGTTTTGGAATGAACTCAGGCGCAAATAATGTGGCTGTTGATGGTATCTTCGAGCTTGGGCAGTTTAGCCGAGTGCATGCCAATGTCAATTTCTTTGATGGTGGCATGGGTGTTGATGCGCTTTGGGACTGTCTTTATCGCCCATTCCCTGATGTGGCAAACCTGAATTGGTATGCCGGCTTTGGTCCTTCGATTACGCTTGCCAATAGTTATTTTGGCTTGGGTGTGTCGGGTGAAGTAGGTCTGGAATATCGCTTTGCTGATATTCCGTTGGCTATTGGCTTGGATTGGCGACCAACGTTCTGGATTCTTGAAGAAACAGACATGGCATTTAATGGCTTTGGCTTGAATATCCGCTATGTGTTTTAAGCTCTAAATGATGAATGAAACAAAATAAACGCTAAGGGGCACAATGCTTCGACTTAAAATTACAGGAAACCATTTTTGCGTCTAGCGTTTATATTTTTAGCTTAAAAGCAAAGGCTTCAGAAAAAATTCTGAAGCCTTTTTGCATTTGCAAAAAGTGTTCAGCAGAAAAATTGAAGACTTTGTGCATTTTCAAAAAAGCTTACAGGGAAAACAGGCAAATCGCTTTTAAACTATAGAGGACTGTCTTTTGTAGTGCCACTCTGAGTTGTTTTGAAAATGGGAGAGCCTTTTGTAGTGCCACTCTGAGTTGTTTTGAAAATGGGAGAGCCTTTTGTAGTGCCACTCTGAGTTGTTTTGAAAGATGGGAGAGCCTTTTGTAGTGCCACTCTGAGTTGTTTTGAAAGATGGGAGAGCCTTTTGTAGTGCCACTCTGAGTTGTTTTGAAAATGGGAGAGCCTTTTGTAGTGCCACTCTGAGTTGTTTTGAAAATGGGGGCTCTATGTCGTTTGTAGTGGGTAACGAAAAAAGGCTCTATAACGTTTTGTATGGGTAAATATTTCGCCGTAGGCGATTAATCTTAATAGCATAAAGACATTCACACCCCTGTTTCCCATAGGGGATTAATCTTGCAAATCATTAAGATTGAAGCCCTGTGCTTCGACTCTGCTCAGCAACCATGGGCTAGGCAAGTTTGCTGTATCTTT
>JBKECD010000104.1:0-10187 GCA_047974225.1 Mangrovibacterium sp. | reverse complement strand
GAGAATCGCCCAGGTCGGTCGTAAATCTTCACCAAGTTTTGAATGCTGATATGCACTTCCTCCTCTTCAGGAATGAGCTGCGCATTGGCATTCTTCAAGCTATTCAAGATGAACCACACCGCACCCGGAATGAGTGTTACGATGAGAATCACAGCTGCCAATTTCACTAGGAATGTTTCTGCATAAACGAAGGTTGCCCAGAACCCTACTGCCATCAAGATGATTTGAGTCAGCTTCAATTTCCAATCGAGCGACTTAAACCAGTCAAGCGCATTTTCTAATCCGGAATAGAAGGTCGGAATGAAAATCAAGGTGAGCAGCGTGCTGAACGACAGACCGCCAATCACCACAATGGCGAAAGGTGCGCCAATCGCTCCCACATATTCATCTTGCCCCATGGCTAGCGGAAGCATCGCCACGATGGTCGTGGCGGCAGTAATCAGAATCGGACGAACCCGAGAGATGCCCGCCACAATCAGCGCACGAGACTTGCGGAAACCTCGCTCACGCAAGATGTTGGCATAGTCAATGAGGATAATCCCATTATTGACCACCACGCCCATGAGGATGAGAAATCCAATCATGGCGTTAGCATTTTCCAATCCGTTGCCGGTGATAATCATCGCAATCAGCGAGCCAATGGCTGCCAATGGAATCGAGAAGAGCATCACAAACGGCGTAACGACCGACTCAAACACCGAAGCGAGAATCATGAAAATCAGAATAAACGCCACGCCAATGAAGTAATAGATTTCCTCCATCTCGTCTTCTTCAATCTCCACGGTGGCAGTTACCCCCGAGGGGTAGTTATAGTTCGCCAAGATGTTGTCAATCTCGGCAGCGTAAGCTTCATGAATGCTTTTCGACTCGTCGGCTTCATCAGCAAAAGCATAGGTAAGCGTGATTTGCTTCTCTTGATTGACACGCAAGATGCGCGACAATCCCGATGAGTAATACAAGTTAGCAAACTCCTGCAAGTCGTGATATGAACCTTGGTCGTCGGAAATCTGCACTCGCTTGAGGTCGTCCATCGAGCGAGCGGTTTCTTCCTCCTCCTCGTCTTCTTGTTGCTGATTAATCACAATCTCATATTCCTCCGTACCTTGCTCAAACATGATGCCGGTGGAAATCTGATTAGAGAAGGAGTTCAACTCATTCGACACGCTGCCGAGCGTAACACCATAGGTAGTCATCAGCATTTGGTCGAACTTCATGTGCACCTCTGGCTGATTGCCCGAAGAGTTGCTTCGCACCCAATTGACAATGTCGAGCTCGCCCAAGATATATTCGAGGTCGTCCGCCACATTGTCCATCATCTTATAGTCTTCGCCCTTAATCACAATCTTCTCTTCCGATGAACCGATGCCGAGCAATCGTTGGAATCCAGCTGCACCACCGCCTGCACCGCCACCGCTCGAACTCGATGAGCTGGTGCTCACACTTCCGATGCGCACTTGGCGCGCCAAGTCGTAGGCTTCTTTCTTGATTTCTGCAAACTCACGTTTATTGATTTTCTCAAAGTCCTCTTTGAGTTTGAGGGTAATGGTCGCTTCTTCCTCTTGCACCTTGCAGATAATGTCTTCTTTTTCGGCTATCGCTTCGAGCTTTTCTTCAATCAAGCGCACAGCATTGTCGGTCTTGTCGAGACTCGAACCCGAACTCATAGTGAGGTAAATCTCCACTTGGTCGTTTTCCACTTCGGAAAGCGAACCGCTATCAATAAACATTGCCCCCACAGCTGAAATAAAGAAGATGATGATTGCCCCCACAATCGTTACGAGTGGGTTGCGCATGCTCATCTTCAAGAGCAACACATAGATTTGCACCAAGCGGTTGTTGGTGTCGAGCTTCTGAAAGTTTATCTGACTGCCCCACTTTCTGCCCAAGATGAAATGCACCACCATCGGCACAAAAAGCAACGCCACCACCAGCGAAACTAACAAGGTTGAAATAATCGACACCCCGATATTTTCGCCCAGCATCTCAATCTGATAATTCGTAGAGAACACAAAGGGAAGGAACACTGTGATGGTGGTCAGCGTGGCTGCCACAATCGAACGCCACACTTCTTTTGTGCCTTGCATCACTGCTTCGTCAGCGGGTTTCTTTTCGCCTGCCAAGCGGTAGATATTCTCAAGCACCACCACGCTATTATCGAGCAGCATACCCACAGCGAGTGCCATGCCGACCAATGTCAAACTGTTGATAGTGATGCCATAGGCATAGAAAAAGTTGAATGCGGTGAAGATAGAAACTGGAATGGCAAGCGCCACAAACGCCACAATGCGCAGGTTTTTCAGAAACACCCACAACACAAAAACCGCCATCAGTCCGCCAATCAAGGCGAGGTTGATAATCTGGTCGATGTTGTCTTCCATCGTTTCAGCGGTGTTGTCTTGCACCACCAGCTGCACATCTTTGGCTTGAATCTTCTGATTTATCTTGTCGATAGCCGCCAAGGCAGCGTGCGAAAGTTCAATCTGATTGGCTTGCGAGTCGCTGATGATTTGAATGCTCACGGTCTCCATGCCATTCACTCGGCTATAACTTTCCACTTCTTTCTCGCCAAAGCGAATAGTGGCAATGTCTTTCAGCAAGACCGGACCCGATGCCACCACAAGGTTTTCAATGTCTTTGACATTGCTGAACTCTGCCGTTACGTGTACAAAGCGCAACTGCCCATGCTCTACCAAATTACCCACATAAGTTCGGTTGGAACTATTTTGCGACAATAGGCTTCGCAGGCTCGCCATAGTGATGCCATAGGCTTCGCACGCTTCGAGGTTAGGCGTAATTTCTAAGGTCTTTTCCTTTCCGCCATAGACCTCAACGCCTGCCACGCCATCAATATTTTCGAGTTCATCAGTTATTTCTTCATCCACCACGTTGCGCACCCGATCGACTCCCCCACTGCCGCGAGCCTCTAGGCTCATCAGCTGACTGTTCATCTGCGAGAGATCAACACGGTTCACCGTAAGCGTAAACTCATCGCCCAGCGTGGAGCTAAGCTCATACATCTTTTCTTGCAGCTTCAAGTACGCCAAACTCAAATCGACATCATTCTGATAATAGACTGCAATCTGCGCTTGACGCGAGGTAATGGTGGTTTCCAAAGACTCAATGCCCGGCAAGGTGCTGATTGCACCCTCCACAGAAATCACCGCCTCCTTTTCAAAATAGTTCGGCTCGGATTGCTGCTGCGAACTCACCGAAACAAACAGAAACGGCAAGTCAGCATCAGGCAGCAACTCCACTTTCAGCTGCTTATACGAAACATAGCCCAACATGGTAAGCCCGATGAAGAGCATACTGATGAGCGTTTTTCGATCAATTACAAATCGCATAATTTAGTCCCTCTCGTTTGAATGAAACAATCGGTCTTTGATGCTTTCAAACACATCGTAAACACATGGAATGACCACCAAGCTCAACAAGGTTGATGTAATCATACCACCAATCACCGCCATCGCCATGGGCGAACGCAAAGCGGAGCTTTCGCCAATGCCCAAAGTCATAGGCAAGAGTGCCAAGATGGTCGTCAAACTGGTCATCAAAATCGGACGGATACGCTGCTGCCCTGCTTGCAGGATAGCTTCTCTCCTACTCACTCCCGAGCGTTGCAACTGAATGATGCGGTCGATGAGAATAATTGAGTTGTTCACCGCAATACCCGTAAGCATGATGATTCCGATGAACGCCATCATGTTGAGCGACTTGCCAAAGATGAAGAAAGTAACCACCGAACCCACCACTGCCAAAGGAATGGTCAGCAAAATGGTGAACGGATGCAGCAAAGACTCAAATTGAGAAGCTAGCACCATGAACACCAAGATAATCGAAAGCAAGAGCGCAAAGCTCAAACTGCTCATCGACTCTTCACGCTTGGCTTCTTCACCTGTGATGTTGATTTTATAGTTGACCGGCAGTACAATCTCGGCTAGTTCCGCCCGAATTTCCTCCGCCACCTTGCTCAGCGAAACATCATTCGACAGCTGCGCTGATATTTGTCCGATGCGCGTCTGATTGTTGCGCATAATCTTTTTAGGCGAATAGCCTTCTTTGATATTGGCAAGTTCATCGAGGTAGAACACTTGTTCGCCCGAAGTGATTTTGATTTGGCGCATCTCCGCCAAAGTCATGTCGGGCATCTTGAGGGTGATGTCTTGCATCTCGCCCGAACGCTCCACCTGACCGACAGTTTCCCCATCGAGCTGACTTTGCACCTGCGAAACAATGGTGCTCACACTGATGCTATACATTCCAGCACGCAAACGGTCGACTTCAATCTCCACCTCTGGCGAACCTTCCTCCATCGAGGATTCCGCATTATACACCCCCTGCACTCCTGCGAGCTTGTCGAGCACTTGATTCAGAATATCATCAATCTCATCAAGCTCCTGCCCTTCCACTTCAATCATCAAGGGCGCATCATCAGTGCCCAAGATGCTTTGCAGAGCGGTTTCATCTTGCTTATATAATATCTCCACATCTGCCAAGTCGCCCACAGCAGAGCTAATCAGCTGAATAGCTTGGCTCGAAGTGATGCTCGCATCCTTCGCCAACACGTATTTGATTTTCGCCGTGTTCTCACCTTCAAATAGCGAACTGGTTGATGCGCTCAGGCTGCTTGTTGGTCCGACATGACTATATATATATTGTACGTTCTCGCCCAAAGCTTCCGAAGCGATGTGCTCCAAACCTTGCACGGTGGCATCGGTTTTAGAAAGCTGCGTACCCTCGGGCATGGTGATTTGCATACTGAACTCCCGAGTTTCAGTCTTGGGCATAAACTCCGAACCGAGCATCGGCACAAGCAATCCACCTCCGACCATGAGCAAGGCAGCAACGAGAATCACCATCCAACGACGATTAACAATCTTATCAAGGAATCTTCCATAACCTTTGATTTGCACCGTTTCCACTTTCTTATTCTCTGAGTTTTTATAGAACAGTGAGAATAACATCGGAATCACCAGAATAGCCACAATCAGAGAAGAAACGAGCGAGAAAGTTACCGTCCACGCTTGGTCTTTAAACAATTCACCCGATGAACCATGCAGATAGACAATCGGCAAGAATACCACGATGGTAGTCAAGGTGGAAGAGGTAATCGCTCCGCCCACTTGCGCTGTGCCCTCAATGGCTGCTTCCTTCACCGACATACCATTGTCGCGGTTGCGGAAAATGTTTTCCACCACCACAATGGCATTATCCACCAGCATACCAGCACCGAGAGCCAAACCACCCAGCGACATGATATTCATGCTCAGTCCATTGAAATACATCAGATTGAAGGTCGCCACAATCGAAATCGGAATAGCAATACTGATAATCAGCGTGCTTCCTATTCTTCGCAAGAACACATAGAGAATCAACACCGCTAGCACAATACCAATCAGTGCCGAATCCTGCACTTCGCCAATGGCACTATCAATAAATGTGCCTTGGTCAGACACCATCGTTAGGCGATAGGAAGGCAATGCCTTCTCGATTTTCGCCATCGCTTTCTGCACATTTTCCACCGCTTTCACGGTGTTATAGTTCGTTTCTTTATAAATCGACAAGCCCAAAGAGGCTTTATCGTTCAGGCGAACAATGTTATCGGCATCTTTATTGCGCACTTTCACCGTTGCCACTTCTCGCAAGAAGATGGGCGCAGACTTAGCGGTGGCATCTTCTGCTTTCACCGACTTATAGCCCACAATAATTTGCTCAAAATCCTCCACCGAGCTGAGCAAGCTCACCGCCTTCACCACATACTTGGTGCCCATCTCCTCGATGTTGCCCCCCGAAATACTTTGATTGAAATTGTTGATAGCCGATGAAATACTACTCATCGACAAGCCGAAAGCATCGAGCAAATATTGCTTGGTTTCGATATAGACTTCCTGCTCTTGGTCGCCACTGATTTCCACATCAGCAATACCTTCGAGGCGAATCAGCTCATTGCGGATATAGTTTTCTGCCGTCTTGCGAAGCTCATTGAGGTCGTCAATGTTGGTATTGCTGAGCGCAATCTCCACAATTGGCGTGGTGTTGGGGTCATATTGTGTGATGTTAATCGCATCAATATTATCATCATTTTGCGCATAGCTGTTCACCGCCTTTTGCAAGTCGAGAAAGGCATTATCCATGTCCTTATCCCACGAATATTCCACCGTTACTTGCGCCACGCCCACCATCGACACCGACGATACCGCCGTTACATCCGATTGGCGAATCGCCAAGGCTTCGAGCTGCTCCACATATTGTTTTTCGATTTCCTCAGGCGGACGCTCGCCCGCTTCCAGCTCGATATAGAGCTTGGGGTTGTTCATGTTGGGGAACAATTCCACTCCGAGCTTGTCGAAGGAAATGTATCCCAACAGCAGAATACCCAGCACCACCATCGAAACGGTTACGGGGTACTTCACTGAAAATTCACTTAGTTTTCTCACCTTTCGTCCTCCGTTATTTTACGATTTTCACTTTCGATTGGTGACGAAGCGTTTCAAATCCTTTAGTTACTAATTTATCATTGGCTTTCAAGCCCGAAGTAATCTCCACTTGGTTGGCATTCTCATAGCCGAAAGTTACTTTGCGCTCTTCGGCTGTGGAATTATTCACCACAAACACCGTTTTGCCCCGACGGTTTGAAATCACTACATTCTTAGCAATCACCACCACCTCTTCTCTGCGGTCGAGGATGATGTCGGCTTGGGCAAACATACCCGGACGGAGCAACAAATCTTTGTTATCCACTTCGAGCTTACAAGTAAATGTACGTGTTTCGGTGCTAATGGCAGGCGAAATCTGCGCCACCTCACCATGTATCGTGTCATTGGGCAAAGTGTAGTTCATCACTCGGATTTCCTGACCTTGCTCAATCTCATTGATATACTTTTCAGCAAGGTTCACCTCCAAATACATCTCTTTATAGTCCATGAGGGTAAGCACTTCAGTGCCACTTGCAAGCATCACCCCTTGTGTGTAGGTGGGCAGGCTTGTAATCACCCCATTGAAAGGCGCAATCACTTTGGTTTTGTTCAGCTGAATTTGAGCCAACTCATAGGAATCTTTCGCATTCACATACGACACTTCCGCTTGACTCAACTCGCTCAGCGTAACGCCACCTTTTTCATAGAGCGACTTTTGTTTCTCATAGGTTTGCTTAGCAATGTCGAGGCTCAATTTCTTCGATTCAATCGCCACGCCATTGATATACTCTTTGCTCACCAGCTCGATAATCACCTGACCTTTTGAAACCTTATCGCCCAAAGCGAAAGCCTTGTTGGTTTGTGGGTTCTTGCGAATATTATATTCGCCCGATGATTCGGTAGTTAGTGTAACTTCTTGTGCAGCTGCCAACGTCCCAGTGGAATTAATGGTCTGCTCGATGTTGCCCAATTGAACTTCAGTGATTGAAACTGGAATTGCCACATCGGCTTCTGAATTTGAACTGCTATTGCTGCATGACGCTAATGCCATTGTGGCTAGTGCGATAAGTGGTAAGTAATATTTCATGTTTTTATTTTTGAGTGCGAAGTGCAAAGTGCGGAGTGCGAAGTGCAATTGCGCTTGTTTTTATTTTTTTGAGTTCGGAGTGCCCAGCCAATGCGCTGAAAGCAAAGCGGCAAAGCCAAAGCACGAAGTAAAGCAGCGAAGCTACTCCACCAGCTTCAGCCCTTCCGCCATGATATCTTCAGGCACGATGGGTTTGTCGTTGAAATAATCGTAAAGGGTTTGTATTTTCAGGTTGAGCAATTGAATCTTGTAGTCGATTAAGGCTTGTGCTGAACTCTTTTTGGAGTTAGAAAGCTGTGTTTGAAACTGGCTCAAGTCCATACCTGTCAAATCACCGTTGGCATAGCGTTCGAGGTTGATTTCATAGGTCAGCTGCGCATTCTTCTCGCTTTTTTCTGAAATCTCAATTTGAATCAATTGGTTTTGCAGGTTGCGCACGGTGGAACGAATATCCAAGATGATTTGGATTTTATCGGTCTCATAGTTCAGCTTCTGCGTTTCAATCACGGTCTCTTGTGCACGGATTCTTGCTTTGCGTTCGCCCCAGTCGAAGATGGGTACATTTAATGACAATGATACATTGGGATTCTTTGTGGGATTAGCATAGATGTCACTTAACTTTGCATCCTGACCAATAAGTCCTACGGAAAGATTCAAATCCCCTTTAAACTCATTGGTTGATTTGGTTGAAATCAAGTCGAAGAGTGAGTTTTCAATGTCTATTTCTCGCTGACGAAGTTCCATTCTCGAAGTTAGTGCATATTCGGTGGCTTGCTTCACATCCACTTTCACGGGCATCACATCAAGGCTCGCCATCACGGTGATTTCCTCGTAAATATCCATACCGATATATTGCTTGAAATTGTCTTTCGCATTTTCGAGCGACACCTGCGCACTTTGCACCGATGATTGCGCCTCCATATAGTTCAACTCAGATTGATAGAGTTCTTCTTGCGCCAGCAGACCTGCTTCTACTTTGTTTTTGGAAATCTCAAACGAACGCTCGGTGTTTGCCATCTCGTCTTTGGCGATGCTCAGACTCATCTGCGCCATATATACATTATAAAAGTACTGCGTAACATCACGCTCCAAGCTCAATCGCTGCATGGCATAGCTGAGGTTGGTGTTCTCCAAATCAAGCTCTAGCGTTTTGAGTTGTTGCTTGAGCGAGTTGTAGGAGAACAAGGGTTGGTTCAAGCTCAGATAGAGGTTGTTGGAAAACGATTTATTCTCTTCTGTCGAACTAGCCGAGCTATTATTCACCTGCCAACCAAATTGATTCACCAGCGAGATTGTTCCGTTGGTGGGCAAGATGGGTTGGTCAATGCGGAAAGTTCCCGAAGTTTGGAAATTCTCACTTGTGTACCACGAGGAAGTATATTCGTCAAACGAGCGGTTTTGCCCATATGCCACAGGGTTGAGCGTCATCAAGAATTGCGACTTCATCGAGGCTTTCTGCGCCTTGAGCATCTGTTGCGAGCGTTCCAAGCTCAATAAAGTTGATTGAAGCGTGGGACTCATCTCCTCGGCAATCTGCAACGCCTTGTCGAGTGTGATGATTTGCTGTGCGTGGGCACTTCCCCACAACATCAGACAGATAGTTAAGATTCTAATTTTTCTGAACATATATTCGTTTTTTATGCTTTACTTCGTGCTTTGCCTGCGGCGCTGTGCTTTGCGCTTGAGCCTGCAGCTGCTCCTAGCGGCAAAGCCAATGCGCTGAAAGCCAAGCGGCGAAGCCACAGCTTATTGTTTCACAAATTTCACGGCATCCGCCACGACCATTCGCCCGCTAGAAAGGTTCGACATTTCAACCGTCGTCATATCTTCTTTAAAGTAATAGGCTCCCAAATAATACCACCCCTTATCACGCACTTCCACAGGAATCTCTTCCTCGCCATCGGCATGATGCAGCGTGTAATTATATTCGGTTCTATCACGCCCACGCCCCCATGGGCGATACAAATAAACATAGACCGAATAAAAACCTTCGCCTTGAAGTGGCACGTGCCATTTCGCTATTTGGTCGCCATTTCCTGCCGCTGCATAATAAGCCGAACGGATGCTTGTGCCATAGAAGTCGGAATTGGTGGCAAGTGTCCAGCCCAAGGGTGGTCGCCACTGATTAAACGATGAATACTTCATCTCTTCATCTTCGGTGGCGAGCAACCAGTTGCGCAAGCGGCTGCCTTGGGTGAGCGTGGTGATTTCAAAACCCTCATCTTCATTATCCACCACAATTTCACCAGCGGCAATCATTTCCACAGGTTTATCGAGTATCCGTTCGCCCTCAAATGGTATTTTCTTGTCATCTTCTTCCAATCGCCCCCAATCCATGCGGATAGACGATGGAATGTTTTTAGAAGTCAGCGTATTGATTGTTCCCCCACGTGGACTGCCCGAAAGGAGCATATTTATCTCTTTGGTTTGATTGCCATCGAGGTGAACCAATTTAGTGATATTATCAGATGAGCTACTTCCACCCATCATTCTCGGACCACCTCCCGTTCGGAATTGCAATTCCACCACACCTTCCGTATCTTCGATGTTAGAAATCGAAAAGGTAACCATGGTTTTCAGCTCATCGCCATCGAGCACATTCACCGCTTCCACACCACCAATCAGATAGGAAGGTAACTCTGTGCTTCTGAACCACTCTTGCATATAATCAATCAAATCCAGAT
>JBKECD010000202.1:0-12015 GCA_047974225.1 Mangrovibacterium sp. | reverse complement strand
TTTCTATCTAATGCTCCTTGAATAAGGTTGATAAACACCGAATCATGATCCCAAGCATATTTCCCCTCTTCGGGTTCGATATCTTCCCACTTCCAACGAAGATAAAACACGCTTGCATATTTACTAGCTGCTTCATCTTGCTCCTCCCAATATTGTTTCCCATCGGTGTGTCGCCATCGGTTTTCAGAATAGAGTGCCCAGCCCATATAGGGGTTTTTGAGATTGGACGTGGTGTCGGGGGTGAAGGATACGGTCTTTGAAACTGTCGAATGACATGCCATCACACTCAGCAGCACCACTAATCCGCCTAAAAACTTTTTATAATTCATCTGATTTCAATTTATAAGGCGAAACCCTCCATAATAATGGTGAGTTTCGCCCATTGGGTTAAGCCTATTATCAGCCCCCTAAACTACTATTTTATTTGAATATCTCCAACGAGCACCCATTCTCCAGATATCTTCGTAGCATCTTTAATCGCTAGCGCAATATCTTTTGAGTCATTCTCTCGTGTGTTTATAATAGCTACAGCCAATTTATAATTGCCCTTACTTATTTCGCTCAAATCTATTGATTCATTCGCACTGATTTCTTTTTGATCGACTAGGTCGCTCACCTCAACATCATCCGACTCCCACTTTTCGACTAGATTATCACCTGAATCAAACAGCGCAAATGCTACTTTGTATTTATAGCCCAAGCTAACATTATTATTGGGCAGCACTCCGTTTGCTACATTTACCCAAGTATGTTCGATATCTAACGTTCCATCTTTATAGTCGCAGGAAATTGTTTTGGGATAAATACGATATCCTCCTTCTGCGATAAAACGCTTCACCTGATCCATCGCCACATCCATATATCTTGAAGACTCGGTATAAGTTCGCAAATCAAGGTAGTTTGCATGCGTATTTATAGCTAGGCTCACTACATCTTTATAATAAGCAGCCCAATTACTCCATTTTCCTCCTTCAAGCGTGCTAATTGATGCATCCTTCCAATAGCAAGCCTCTGCAATGATGATTTTGCTAGGGAAATGCGCCACAATCCCTGTCTGCTGCGACACTGGGAAATAAGTACTCGCATAGCCATCTCTTCGAGGAGAAAATCCCAACTCGTCATAAGCCACTGCTTGCTGAGTAGCATCTCTTGCTCCATAATTGATTACATTAATTACTTTATCAAATGCCTGTGCATAGGCTCTCACAATTTTATTATGGCTAGTATATTTATTTGCGCTGTTTTGATATTGGATATTATGTTCTTCGCCCCAAAATCCCAATCCATAGCTATCTACATAATCCACAAGTGAGGGGTCATTAAATTTTGCGCCAAAGGCAGCAATGAAGTTGGTGTATTTTTCCAAGAAAAACTCATCGTCGGCATAGGGAGTTAAATGCCCTGGCGCAACGGTATAAGTAGCTGCACCGTCTAATACAAATTGAGGAGTTGCCGGCTTAAGGTTATCTCGACCATTCACATAGATTCTAAAGGCAATTCTTAAACCTCGATCCACCGCTCCTTGTATCATCCCTTTAAAATCTTCATTATTATCCCAAGCATACTGCCCTTCTTCGGGTTCTAAATCCGACCATCGCCAACGGATATAAAGAGTTCCTGCATAATCGGAAGCGGGATTTTGCAAATACCAATACATTGCTGGTTTATCTGTTTGCTGCCCGCCTTCAGAATACAGACTCCATCCCATATAGGGGTTTTTAAGGTTTGTTTCTGTATCGAGAATATACTCCTTAACAAACGAAGAATCTCCATTATCTGGTATTGGATTCTCTTCTGATTCATTCTCCCCACAAGCACCAAGCACAACTGATACTAGAAATAACCCTATTACAAAATATTTATTTTTCATCGGATATCGTTTTACACATTTCCTTTTAAATAAAAAAAGTTGGCATTCATCTGGTTGATGAACACCAACTCTTTCTATTTTCATTCGAGAGCTATTCTACGGTAGCTTCTATATATTCTCCTATCTTAACCATGAGCGACTCTCCCTCATTACTTGGGCAAGTGTCTAGCACATTATCTGTCCAACCACTAGTAGCCGTTCTAAAGCTCACCAAAAACTTAACTTCACCAGCAATTTCTGTTGCAAATACGGTTTTATCTGTGATTTTATCAATTCCCAATGCCTCATTACCAACAAGAGCTGCACCAGCATACGTCAAATCAATTTTCCACTCAAATTTAACTGTTTGGTCAAATACCTTAGACGTCCAACTTACGCCAACAGCGTCTGCAGTCCAGTCCCAACCTAAGATTCCAACTCCACTATTATACTCTTTACGCCATCCCCAAACGTAGAAACCTGCTACTTGTCTCATCACATCATAACCTAACCTTCCTGCAGGCATTGAATGATCAAATACACCAAGAGACTCATTATCGCCCGACGGAGGATTATTGCCAGTAGCAGCGTTATTGTCTAAGTCGATAAAAAAGTTAATTTTTTGTTGGAACAACGATGCATCACCTTCCATATAAACATATATGGCCTTATCTGTAGCTGCTATTTTAATGTCCGTTAGAAGACCTTTTTCAAATGTTGCGTCAGTTCTACTTGGAATATCTGCCCAATCATCGTAATTGTCATCAATAGCGATACTCACTTCTGGTGTTGGCACAAGAATGTCAATTGTAACGGTTTTGGTTTCCGAATCAAGGTTGTTACCTTCTCCAATAGCGGTTAATGTTACTTCATACTCACCAGATACGAGGTAAGTAAACGTAGGGTTTTCCTCTGCCGATGTTGTGTTGGTAGCATCGCCAAATTCCCACTCATACGAAGTTGCATCAGTAGATGCGTTAGTGAAAGTTACATTTCCAGTGCCTTCTTCTACCACAAAAGTGAAATCAGCAACAGGAAGCACCACTTGTGGTTCTTCTTCATCAGAACCACAAGCTGTGAATGCTAGCAATACAGCTAGCCCGTAAAACATGTTTTGAAATTTTCTCATCTCAATAAATTTAAATTAATTATAAGTAGTAAAATGCCTGAAATCAGGCGTAAATTTCATCTCTAGTAATCTTTATTTTGTTTAAGAACCCCTTTACTTTCCACGATTGCCTCATTGGGGATAGGATAAAGCACATGATGCGCTTTTGCATTTTGCTGCGGATTTTTAGGTCGCACCGCTCCCATTCTTTCAGGGTCATTGGCATATTCAATAAATTTTCCATGCCGAATTAAATCTTCTCGACGATTCCCCTCAAAATAGAGTTCAAATCCTCGTTCTTCTAAGATATAATCTCTAAGAGATTCTTTGTCGGGAAAGCCTGCTAATGCAATAGGCTTCTCTGGGTCGAAGGCTCTTTTCCGAACATCATTTATAAGATCGATTGCCTCTTGAGTTGGTCCGTTTTGCTCATTAAGAGCTTCTGCCAAAGCCAACAACACATCAGCATAGCGATACACCACATAATCCACTCCCTGATTGACCCCTGTTCCTGCTGGGTCTTCGGAATACTTCAGCGGGATAGCCCCATACAACGTTTGTCTTCCATCAACTTCTCTATCAATGATGTTGGTGTAGTAGCGCACAAGTAGTTCTCTTCGTTTATCTTCAGGGTCGAAACGATCATAAAACTGCCAAGGAACTTTATAGCCATTCCACCCTTCCACGGCATATCCATTAGGAGATTTCCAATCGGAAGGCAATACGTGAGCTCGGAAATTATTTGCCACTCCTTCAGGCGTAGGCTGGCAAGCCAAGGCAAAAATAATTTCGGCATTTTTTTCATTATCAATCGACCAGATACTTTTGTATTCATCCTGCAAATCATATACCCCTAGACCTTTAATCAGTCGAGCATATTTCTCTACATTTTCCCAATCTTTCTCGTGCAAATACAGCTTTACCAAGCACATCATTGCAGCTCCTTTGGTCATTCGCCCAAATTCACTATCTGCATATGTTTCAGGTAAAATTTCAATTGCATCTTCCAAGTCGGTTTCAATCAAAGCAACCATCTCCTGATTTGTAGGTCTAGGCTGATACGTATAGTCATTGATATTTACAGCGTCTTCCTCTCTTGTAATAACAGAGACTGGACCATATAGATTATATAGGTCATACATGAAATACGCCCTTGCAGTTTTTATTTCTGCAATATATCTCTCTAACAGATCTGGGTCGAGCACACCATCCATTTTTCGCAGTTGTGCAATGGCAGATGTTGCAGTTGTTACCGCTGGCACAAAATCAAAATACATCTTAGAGAATGGGAATGCATCGGGCTGCCATGTAAAATTAAAAGGGCTTCCCCAGTAGCCATCCCAATGACAAGTAAACTCATCAGTACCAAGAAGGCACGCTACTAATCGTGATTCATTTGCTGAATTGTATCTCGACCATTCTCCTGCCCGAAATTGATAATAAACCGACGTTACCAACGTCTTGGCATCTGATTCTGTCTTAGGAAAATTATCTCCTGTTAATTTGTCATATGCGTCCACCTTGAGATTACCCTCACAAGAAACGATTGCTGCTGACAAGACCGACAGCAATAAAATTATTCCGAATGATTTTATATTGAACAAGTTCATACTATTGAAGAAATTACTAGATTAGAAATTAATGTTCACACCCAAAGAGAATGTTTTAGCATTGGGATATGCTCCTAAGCTATCAAACTCAGGATCTATGCCTGTATATTTTGTGGCTAACCACAAGTTTTGAGCATCAAAATACACCCTCACACCTAACTGATTATTGAAAACATGCCGAGGGATTGAATATCCTAGAGTGATATTTTTAAGACGAATAAAAGAAGCATCTTCAAGCAAATAATCACTATTCCCTTGATAGGGATTAGTGGCAATTCCCGGAGTTGTAGTACTCGGGTCGCTTGATAAAAACATGGTTGAAACATCTGTCATCATATTAACATCACCCGTGGGCAAACGCTGAGCATCGAGTAAAAATTTACTTTTGTTCGCATTTGACAAAACCCGATTTCCCATTCCATAAAAGAAGATATTTAAATCAAATCCCTTATATTCAAAAGTATTTCCAATCCCAAAAGTAAATCCAGGGTCGGTGCTTCCTAAAAACACTTTATCGGCATCACTAATTTTACCATCTGGAACTCCTGTCAGTTGATGATCTTCATCGTAACCATTTACATCTTTAAAGATTAAATTACCTGGCAACTCATTTTCCATATGAGCCACATCTTGACCTACCTGTACAATTCCGTCTGTTAAATATCCATAGATAGAACGTATCGGATCATTTTCTCCTTGCCATGGATTAAGCACCACATCGGGGTCTCGTTCCTTCCACTTGTCGTTGTAGGTTGCAAAATTTAAATCTGTTTTCCACTTAAAATTTCGGTCGATATTCACCGTGTGTAAATCAAGTTCAAATCCGCTCAATTGGGTCTTCCCGATATTATCAGCCACGCTTCGTATTTCGCTGTAAATAGGCAGAGTTCGGAATGCAAGCAAATCGCTAACTACCTTATTGTAGTATTCTACGCTACCCGATATTCTATCTCGAAGAAAACCATAGTCTAAGCCCACATTAAATTCGGTTGTTGTTTCCCATTTCAATTTACTGTTAGGTAACTGAATAATATTAGAAGGGACAGCAATAGCATCGCCAAACATAAATGGGAACTCCGTTGGTCCATAGTATGCCAAAGCTCTATCTCCAATGCCACTATTTCCTGTTTGACCATACGAAAGACGTAGTTTTAAATTACTAACATACTCCAATGGATCCATGAAATCCTCTTCAATTACACGCCACGCCACTGCTAGCGAAGGAAAGAGTCCCCACTTGTTTCCCTCACCGAAATTCGATGAACCATCTCGGCGCAAAGTAAAGCTTGCAATATATTTTTCGTCATAATTATAATTCAACCGAGTGAAGTAGGACGCCAACATGCTTTCGCTTCTATTCGATTTAACCGTCGGTATGCCTTCACCTGCTCCCATGTTGTTATTCCCAAAGGAATCCGTATAAAAATTACTTGCCACTGCGCTGAAACCATCATATAAGAACTCCTGATACTCATAACCAATCAGGGCACTAATATTGTGTTTATCTCTCAGCGTAAAATTATAGTTTGCCGTCATGTTAAACAGCAAGTCCATGTTGTTTTGGAGTGCTTTAGTTGCTTTCCCATTGACAGAAGCACCATATAAAAAGCTTGTTGGCAAATAACTATTTCTCAAGCCCGATTTTGTATCAACTCCAACGCTCGTGCGCAACTGTAAGTTTTTGATTGGCTCATATTCCACATAGGAATTTGCCAATAATCGTTTTTGAATCGTATTATCATCAATCTCTCGATAAGACACAGGGTTTGGCAATGTCGCATCGTTAGGGTTGATTGAGTAAGCTCCTGTTTCGTCATAAATCGGAATCAGGGGGCTCATTTGTAAGGCTGCAACCAACACCCCAGACGCTTGCCATTGAGCATTACCAAGCTGCACATTGCCATTATCAATATACGATGCCGTGGAAGAAACCCCTACTTTTAGTTTGTCGGTAATTTTATGGTCTAAATTGAGCCTTGAAGAAAACCGCATGAAGTCAGAGTTTACCACAAGACCTTCTTGATCGAAATAATTGACTGAAAAGAGAAAGTTCGTTTTGCTATTTCCTCCCGAAATTGAAAGGTTAGCATCATTCACTTTCCCTATTCGAGTAACCTCATCCCACCAATCGGTGCCCTTCCCCGCCTCGGCTATTTCTCGTTGCGTGTATGCGGGCTGATATCCACTGAAATTTTGCGCCAACGGACCATATGGATATTGGTTAGAAGAAATCAAATACTGTTCTTTCCCCAAGATGTTTGAATACTCCATAAACCCTTTTGCATCCAACATATCGTAATATCTATCAATCTGCTGAACGGAGGTGTTATACGAAAAATCTACATTTGTACGCCCCTCTTTTCCCCGTTTGGTTGTAATCAGAATTACTCCATTGGCAGCTCGCGCTCCATAAATAGCGGTCGAAGCGGCGTCTTTCAAAATCTCTACCGACTCAATATCATTGGGATTAATTGAGTTCAAAGGGTTTCTACTCCCAACACTATAATCACCCTCCGAAGGATCGACATTGCTATTATTCACAGGGAATCCATCAATGACATACAACGGCTGATTACCTGCCTTGTCCGATCCTGCTCCACGAATAACAATATTAACCCCTCCTCCGGGCTGTGCACTACTCTGAGAAACTTGCATGCCCGCAGCTTTTCCCGATAGCATTCCGCTAACTGACGCTGTTGCCGTTTTGGGCAAGTCCTCAGCTTTCACACTCGATATAGAGCCTGTTACACTACTTTTTTTCACCACCCCATAGCCAACCGCTACCACCTCTTCTAACCCAATAGCATCTTCTTTCAAAACAACATTTACTTCTTGTTTCCCCGACAGCTCAATCTCCTGCGTTTCCATTCCAACAAATGAAAAAACAAGCACATTTGATTTCCCTTTGGTATCTACAGCATAACGTCCATCCACATCTGTTATAACTCCGATGGTTGTGCCTTTAACGATAACTGTAACACCGGGCAAAGGTACTCCAGTTTTATCCGACACCTTACCTATCACCTTATTCTGAAGCACTGTTGGCTGCGCCCCTACGTTAGTTTGAAGGATTACATCTGTCCCATTGAGACTATAAGAAACATTGCTTCCTGCAAATATCTCGTTAAGCACTTGCTGCACCGAAACATTTTCAAGATTAACCGACACTTTTCGATCCACATTAAGTAGGTTCTCGTTATAAAAGAACGTGTACGAACTTTGTGTTTCTATTTCCCGAAGCACCTCACGTATTGGCGCTCCTACTTCTCGGATCGACACTTTATCATTCTGAGCAAAAGCACTCGATGCCATAACCTCAAACGCCATACAAAGCGTAAGTACAAAAGTTAACTTCATAGTTCTACCTATTTTCCTTAGCGGATTTTTAATCTCTTGCCAAGTCATTATTACCTTATTATTCATCTTAGAATTAAATATTAATACCACAGCTTATTTTCGTGTTACTCGAATCACATTTATTTCATCACTCTTATCTGATATCGTATTGAATACAACAGGTGTTGTCAGCTCAATATATCTCAGCACTTGTTTCAGGTCTTTATCCACAAATACGCCAGTAAAAGAATGCTCGTTATTTATTTCCGGACTCACTTCAAATTGCACATTATATCTCCGACTCAACTGCGCTAACACATCCGAAAACAAATCCCCCCGAAAGATGATCTTTCCTTCTCGCCAAGCCACATACTTATCTATATCTCTGTTTTCGAGCTTGAATATTTTAGCAGCGGTGCAGTCGTATTGAAGGGTCTGACCAGGTTGAAGCGTAATGATTTTTTGATTGCCGTCTTGTTTGTAGAGGTTTACCTTGCCTTCAACTAGCGAAGTAGCAACCTTGCCTTGCTCCAACTCTAGCACGTTAAACTCAGTGCCAACAGCTTCCACCAAAACTTGATTGCATTTCACCACAAATGGCTGCTTGGGATTGGTTGCCACATGGAAGAAAGCTTCGCCTTGCAGCTCTACATTTCTAGTTTTTCCACTGAAAGCCGATGGATATCGCAGGGTACTCCGACCGTTGAGCTCCACCTCCGTGCCATCGGGCAATGCCACTTTCGAGCTCAACCCATAGGGAGTGCTCACTTCGTGCCACACCACAGCCAATTTATCATTTGCTCGACTGGCGTCGAAATATTGATAGGCGACAAGGAAAATCAAGGGAATAATCAGAACTGCCGCCACTTGCTGCCATGTCGCAAGCATGCGTTTAAAAAGCGATGGAGCGTTAAGCTTGCGCTTCACATGCCTCAACGCTGCCGCACTATCAACAGCTTGCATGAAATGCAGACGCTGAAGATCAACCACAATGCTCTCCATCTGTGCAAGCACATGCGCATTGTCTTCAGACTCAGCCTTCCACTGCTCCAAGACCAACTCATCGTCTGCCGACAAATTACCATTGACTAGGCGACCTATTATTTCATCATCAATATCGTTCATCTATCTTTTATTGCGAGCTAAAACAGCTCTACTTATTTCTTGTTTACAGATGTAAGACGATGATGAATGGATTTATACGTGCTTTAAAAAGTCTTTTTTTAAGAAAAAATTTACACGCCATTGATAATAGATTGATATTCACGAAACAAAAGGAGCTGGAGATATTTGGGAACTTTAAAAACAAAAGGGAGATTCCTAAACCCATTCGTTAGGAATCCCCCCCTTTTCATTGTTCGCCACTCAACTACGCTTGCGTTGCTACACTTGCGGCATTTCGGCTGCGGGTGGCGCGAGTTTTGAGTGCCACCCGATGACTCCTGACAATGCTCGCCACTGCATCGGCAAACGCTCCATAGGTGGACGCATCCTCATACACCATAGCATTGAGATAGGACGCCAATTCCGTGTTGAGCAACACAATCAACTCATTCTTGAGCTGAGTGGCATTGGCTTTCGCCACTTGCTGATTGCGCAAATCACGATAATCAGCATAGGAGGCAATAAAATTGGCTTGCGCCTTTTTTAGCTCGCCCACCGTTGTGTTGGCATACAAGATGCTACTCAAATCCATCTCATCCAAATCGGCAAGCATCGAGGTGATGTAGGAATTGACTGTCAATTGGCGAGTGCTGCTTGCCAATTTCTTTTGATAGGGCGTAATCACCGCCAACACATTTTGAGCAGCCAACTGAACCGAGGCGCTTTTCATTGATGCAAACGAGACAATCATGCGGTAAAAATTACGGCTAACCGACTTCATTTCCACCACATACTGCCGAGAATCGGACTTCACACGCTCTTCCATAATCACCTGATTAAGGTCGAACACCTGCTTTTCCACACGGCTCATAAGCGCTAAGGCATAAGCACTAGCGCCTTCGCCTAATAAACCCTTTTTGCTCACGATGGCTTGACCCAAGCTGTTGGCGTCATCATTTGGAGTGCGTGCACTCACATTTAAAACTTTCGTTGTCATAATTGTAAAATTTGAAATTTAAGAAAATAATTAATTGTCGAAGACTAAGCGATTGCAATCTGTTGTCCCTTCATATATACATATATACTTGCGACATACTTTTTGCACTTTTCTGCGAAACTTTTTTCAAAATATTTTACAATCGACAGAATAACAACGATATAAAAAATTTATTTATATTCGATTTAAATAAGACTTGCGCAAATATTAAACACTTTTGCGCAGGTAAATAACTTTTCACATCTTGAAAAGTTAATTTTTCAACTTATACATTAACGGCAAAACTCAATTTCGATGTCCGATATTGTCCATTGCTAGTTGTCAATAGACAATATTGACTTCGACATTATCCATTGACAACTGTTCAAACTCAATTTCGATGTCCGACATTGTCTATTGCGAGTTGTCAATAGACAATACTTACTTCGACATTGTCTGTTGACAACTGTTCAAACTCAATTTTGATATCCGATATTGTCTATACACAACTGTACATAGACTATATTGAGACAGGGGATATTTGGAGAGCTGAATAAATATGCTGATTTTTTCTTATGCGCTTTTCTGCAAGTTTGCAGGAGCAGAGTCCTGTTATCTTTATAGCAAATGCACAACATCATTTCAGAGAGCCCCGCTAGGAGGGGGTTGTTATTCAGGGTTGTATTCTACATGCGTCTGTTTTTGTTTTTCATGGTTGCATGAGCCGCATTCAATGCGGCTCTACGGAACGCCCTTTTGGGGCGTTTGGGGATTGCCTGCGGGAGTCCCATTCGTAATTCGTAATTGCAAATTCATAATTGATTTTTATCTTTGTGCTTATTAAGGGGACTTCTAAAACAATACGGACATGATTGCACACGGAGAAAAGTATGTAAATTTGTTTACAGATTTTGGTTTCAAGAAGCTATTTGGTGAGGAGCTTAGCAAGGAAAGATTGAAAGATTTCCTCAATGAGTTGTTGCGTTCGGAGCAAGGCGAGATCGTTGATTTGAGCTATTTGAATCCAGAGCAGCTGGGCGGTTCGAGCGATGAGCGGCGAGCTATTTTTGATATTTATTGCGAAAATGAGAAGGGCGAGCGGTTTATTGTGGAGCTTCAAAAAGTAGAACAAAAATATTTCAAAGATCGGTCGGTTTATTATTCGACCTTTCCGATCACCGAACAAGCCAAGCGTTCCAAGGATTGGAATTTTGAGTTGCAATCGGTCTATACGATTGGGATTTTAGATTTTGAATTTAAAGAAGAGCCCACACCCCCAGGGAAATACCAGTCGGTGGTCAAGTTGCTTGATGTGGTTACGAAAGAGGTTTTTTTCAATAAGCTGACCTACATCTATCTGGAGATGCCTAAGTTCACTAAGACGCTCGATGAGCTAGAGACTCATTTCGACAAGTGGCTTTATGTGATTCGCAATCTGCATCGACTAGATAGTATTCCTGATAATCTTCGCGAGCAAGTCTTCACCCGTCTTTTTGAAGTCGCTGAGATTGCCAAGTTCGACCCTGAACAACGGGAAGTCTATGAAAACAGTCTGAAGAGTTACCGCGACATCAAGAACTCCGTTGATACTGCCGAGGAGCGAGGACTCAAGAAAGGACTCAAGAAAGGCAGAGCCGAAGGGCGAAAAGAGGGGCTCAAAAAAGGGATGGAGAAAGGAAGAAAAGAAGGAAGAGCAGAAGGCGAAGCGATAGGAATGGAGAAGGCAGCTCGAAATCTATTAAGCATAGGCGCTTCTGTTGAAATGATTCAAGTAGCCACGGGTCTTTCAGCAGAAGAGATAAAACAATTGTCAATAGATAATTAGGAATTGCGTGAGGTTGAAATAAACAAAAAAAGCTTTAGCGGTGAAACCACTAAAGCTTTTTATCTGTCGGGATTACTAGATTCGAACTAGCGACCCCACGCCCCCCAGACGTGTACTCTAACCGGACTGAGCTAAATCCCGAACTTGTTTTCTGACGAAAAAGACCTACTTGTGCAGGTCTTAATCTGTCGGGATACCAGGATTCGA
>JBKECD010000130.1:0-13234 GCA_047974225.1 Mangrovibacterium sp. | reverse complement strand
TCGACCAAATGGCTCAATGTGCACCGATATAGCGAGGGCGAAGACAATAGCATCACAGCGATTCAGAAATTGCGAAACGATGGCTATCGGATTGTGGCGACTTCACCGCATGAGGGAGATACTAATCTGGAAGACTTCGACCTCCACAAAGGAAAAATTGCGCTTTTCTTCGGAACGGAGCTCACTGGAATTTCCGACACGGTGAAAAATGAAGCCGATGAGTTTCTGAAAATCCCGATGTATGGCTTCACTGAGAGTCTGAATATCTCGGTGTCGGCGGCAATTATTTTGCATCACCTCACCTGGAAGCTTCGCCAATCGGACATTTCGTGGCAACTTTCAGAAGAAGAGAAAATGCGCACCAAACTCGAATGGATGCGCCGGCACATCAAGTCTGCCCCCTTGATTGAAAAAGAATACTACGAAAAACAAAACCAAAAATAACCCCCCATGAGCGTTTTCCTTGAGCGTTTCGCCGATATTAAAATCCTGCGCTATGAATTGCCCGGATTTGAACAGCTTTCTTTGAAGCAAAAGCAATATATCTATCATCTCAGCCAAGCAGCACTGTGCGGTCGTGATATTCTCTTCGACCAAAACAACCGATACAACCTGCGCATTCGTCGATTACTCGAAAGCATCTATACCACTTATTCGGGCGACCGAAGCACTTCCGCTTTCCTTGCTTTTGAGGTCTATCTGAAACAGGTGTGGTTTGCCAACGGCATTCACCATCATTATTCGATGGAGAAGTTCGTACCGCAATTTTCAGCCGAAGATTTCGATATTTTGCTTGCTCAATCGGATTACATTGCCGATGACATCGAATTGCTAAAGACTATTATCTTCGACCCTTCGGTGGAAGCCAAGCGTGTGAGCCTTGATAGCTCAGGTGATTTGCTGCATGATTCTGCCATGAATTATTATCGTGGTGTTTCGCAGGCTGAAGCCGAAGAATATTACGGAATACTCCATGAGACTTATGGCGAACATGCGCCTGCACTGGGCTTGAACTCTACTTTGGTGAATGACAAGGGGCGCATTTATGAGGAAACGTGGTCGGCAAAGGAGAAGTATGGAGCAGAAATTCAACAAATCATCAAGCACCTGAATGATGCGAAAGCTTTTGCTGAAAATGCGCAGCAACGCGAGGTGATTCGCCTTTTGGTGAAGTATTATGAAACAGGTGATTTGTCGCTTTTCGATGATTACAGCATTGCGTGGGCGCAAGAAAATGAGGGCATGGTGGACTTTGTGAATGGCTTCATCGAGGTGTATGGCGACCCGCTCGGCATCAAGGGAAGCTGGGAGTCGATTGTGAACTATAAAGATGTGGAGGGCACGAAGCGTGCCGAAATTCTTTCGGCAAATGCCGATTGGTTTGAGCAACACTCCCCCACCGATGCTAGATTTAAAAAGTCGGAGGTGAAAGGTGTTACTGCCAAGGTGATTCATGTGGCGATGCTCGGTGGCGATTGCTATCCTGCCACGCCTATTGGCATCAACCTGCCTAATTCCGAATGGATTCGTGAGGAATACGGCTCGAAGTCTGTAACGATTGAGAATATCACCCAAGCTTATTTTGCCGATGCGCTGGGCAACGGCATGAGCGAGGAGTTTGCCGCTGATGTCGAAGAAATCGAGCGTGCGAAGAACTTTGGCGAGCTGGCGAGCAATCTGCACACCGACCTTCACGAATGTCTCGGACATGGTTCGGGCAAGATGATGCCGGGCGTGAAGCCCGAAGACCTCAAAAATTATTATTCGACCATCGAGGAAACTCGTGCCGACCTTTTCGCACTATATTATATTGCTGACCCAAAGTTGCTCGAACTTGGCTTAGTCCCTTCCGAAGAAACTGGCAAGGCGGAATATGATTCCTATATGCGCAATGGGCTGCTGACTCAGCTCACTCGCATCGAATTGGGCAAGGACTTAGAGGAATCGCACATGCGCAACCGTCAGCTCATCGCCCGATGGGCTTATGAACATGGCAAGGCTGATGCAGTGGTGGAATTAATTCAGCGTGAAGGCAAAACTTTTGTGAAGATTAACGACTACACCAAGCTTCGCACACTCTTTGGTGAGTTGCTGAAAGAGATTCAGCGAGTGAAGTCGGAAGGCGATTATGCTGCTGCAAAATCATTGGTGGAAAACTATGGTGTGCAAATTGATGCAGAGCTTCATGCCGAAATCCTCACTCGATTTAAAGCCCTTAATATTGCGCCCTATGCGGGATTTGTCAATAATGAATTAAAACTAATCCTCAACGAAGCTGGCGAAGTGGTGGATGTGGAAGTGATTCCTGCGGAAAGCTATGCGGAGCAGATGTTGGGACTGAGTCGTTGCAAGCAGTAAGCTTAAAGCTTACTGCTAACCAAAAGCACCACCGCATAAGTCGAAATACCATCTTCCCTACCCTCAAAGCCCATGCGCTCGGTGGTGGTGGCTTTGATGGAGATTTGGTCTTCATCAGCACCTAGAATTTCAGCAATGCAAGCTTCCATCTGCGGAATGACTGGCTTCAGCTTGGGCTGTTCGGCAGCAATCGTTACGTCGATATTGCCTAGTCGGTAGCCTTTGGCTTCCACAAGCTTCATGCACTCTTTGAGCAAGAGCTTACTGTCGGCATTCTTATACTTTGGGTCGGTGTCGGGAAAGTGATAGCCGATGTCGCGGAGCTTCGCCGCTCCAAGGAGTGCATCGCTGATGGCATGCAGCACCACATCGCCATCGGAGTGCGCCACCGTGCCTTTATAATGTGCTAACTGAATTCCGCCAAGCCAAAGACTTTCGCCCTCTGCCAAACGGTGTACATCAAATCCAAAACCTACTCTAAACATATCTTATTTTTTTAGTTGAACCACTCCGAGAAATCAAAAGCCACTGAAATGCGCATGGTATTAGCTAGCGGGCTGACCGTTGATAGCGAATACAGATAGCTCATGTCGAAAGTAAAAGCATAAATACGCACGCCAGCACCAAAGGTGAGATGACTTCGTCCTCCTTTATTTTCATTTTCATTGAAGAAGCCCGCTCGAAGTGCGAATTTTTCATCATAGAGATACTCCGCCCCGACTGAGGTAGTAAATTCCTGCAATTCTTCATTAAACCCGCCGGGTGCATCCGAGAAGGAGCGGAAGATGGCATCCATCACACCATAGTCGGTGCCATTATCGGTGGGCGTCATGAGCTTATTGAAATCGAGCGAAAATTTCAACTGATTATATCTATCAAGTGCCATCTCAAATCCGCCACCCAATCGAAAATTGGCAGGCAGATAGTTTTGGGTTACTCCATCGTCATAAGATATCGGCGTGCCGATGTTTTGCAGCACCAGACCTATATTGTAGGTATTTTGCAGATAGCCGTTCCGGTTCACCCTCCGATAGTAGAAAGCCACATCGGTGGCAACAGCATTGGCTGGCGACACACTCACCGACTCAAAGTCCCCCGAAGCCATGTCGGAACGAATATAGCGAAACGCTATCGAAGCTGAAATCTCTCGGGTGAGCTTGGTGGCATAGGCGACATCCCACGAAAATTCATAGGGATTAAGATAGGATTGCACCAGACCTTCGGTGTTGTAGTAAGTCATTGAGCCATAAGAAAAATAACGTACGGCGGTGCTGAATGTTTGTCGGTCGCTGATTCGAGCGAAGTAGGTGAGATAAGACAAGTTCATGTCGTCAATCACCGAGCGCATCCATGGAGAATAGGATAACGACAAGCCCATTTTCCCATCTATGAATGCATATTTTGCTGGGTTCCAAAATTGTGAATAAGCATCAGGCGACGTGGAGGCTCCCGTTTCGCCGAGGGCGGCACCACGCGAGTCAGGCGCAATGGTGAGGAATGGCACTGCTGTGGAAATCACGTTCGCACCATTTACCGACTGAGCCTTTGCTTGCCTTACACTGAAAAATGCACTAAATATGATTGTCAGAAAAATGAGAAATTTCTTCATGTCAGATAATTATGATTGCAAAGATACACGAAAAATCGAATCCCCAATAATTCTACTTAAACTGACTAGAGAAATCGTCTTCAACCTGAGTTCTATCTGTCGCTCAATAAGTATAAATACACCGTGCAGCAAGTCTTTCTTTGTGAAAGGTAGCGTTACTGCACCGTGCAGCAAGTCTTTCTTTGCGAGAGATAGCGTTACTGCACGGTGCAGCAAATCTTTCTTTGCGAAAGATGGCGTTACTGCACGGTGCAGTAACGCCTTTCTTTGCGTAAGAAGGCATTACTGCACGCTGTCGTGTAAAATAAATTTAATAAGATGGCGTTACTGCACCATGCAGTGAGCCTTTCTTTGTGAAAGATTGTATTACTGCATGCTGCAACAAGTACGTCTTTCACACAAGAAAGCATGATTTCACAGGGGAGTAAAAGTGTAAATCCCTAAAAACCACTATTTCACCTCATACGCCATCAAGGCGTTGCCATGGCGGATGTAAAGCACTCCATCGGCAATGACTGGATGCGCCCAATGCGGTCCTTCGCCTTTAGTGATGCGAAACTCGCTCACAAGGTCAAACTGATCGGGCGTGGCACGAAGCAAGCCCACATAACCACGCTTCTCATCATAGATATAAAGCATGCTATCGGCAGCGATGATCGACCCTTTGCTTTTGCCGCTTCCCCAGCTGTGGTCGTATTTTGTTTCGCCAGTGTTCCAGTCAATTGCCGCCCAGTTTCCTTTGGAATTGTCCTCCCAGTTCGAACCATAGATGATGCCATCCAGCAGCACAAATCCGCCCACATGGGTGTCCATCACATTGCTCGACCACAAGAGTTCCACTCCCGTCAGGTCGTTGTTCAGTTGAAGCATGAAAGAGTCCATGTTATAGCCATTGCAGACGAATATTTTGCCATCTTTATAGAGCGGTGTGTTGGGTGCAATCTTCTCCCAACCATTATCGAGCATATTTTGTCCCCAATCGCCATACGTCCACTCAATCTCCCCATTCTCGGGGTTCACTCCGATGACATCAGCTGCGGTGAGGGCGATGATTTGCTGCTTGCCCATGTGTTCGATCAGCAGGGGCGAAGCATAGTTGTTTTTTTGCTCCAGCGATTTGCTTTTCCAGATGGTTGCGCCGGTGGAAGCATCAAGTGCCACCACGGCTGTTTGCTGTCCACCCGGACAATAAATCACTTTTCCGTCGAAGACAAGCGGGCATTCCGACGTGCCCCATGTGCCAACCTCGCTGCCGAATTGCTCCACGCCATCCACCGACCACGCTTCGCTGCCGTCTTCAATGTTTAGGCACACCACTCGCCCCATGCCGCTGATGACATAGGCTTTCCCGTCCACAATTGCAGGTGTGGTGCGTGTTTCGGGGTAGGTTTTATTCCACACCTCGCTATATTCCACCGCATAAATCTTCTTGCCATCGAGAGAATAGGCGGAGAATATTTCCTGCGTTTCATCTTCATTCATGCCAGTGATGTAAAGACGGTCGCCCACAATCACAGGGCTTGAATAGCCTTTGCCAGCATCGAGGGTTTCCCAGAGTTGCTCAGGACCTGTGGCTGCCCATTCTTTCAACAGACCTGTTTCGTGATAGATGCCATCGCGGTTTGCACCGCGCCACCCGTGTTGTTCTTGTGCAGTGGCGGTTGTCGCCAGCACACAGGCAGCTAGTGCTGCGAAGATTAATTTTGCTTTCATTGTATTTGATTTTTAATTGTAATTCGCACAAAGCGCCGCAGCACCCCCACAAAGAGCGCTGCAAATCCCACCGCCATCAGCCACAGCCCGAGGCTGACATTTAAAAAGCTTGCGCCCACGCCCACTAGCGCACTGCCCACGCCCGCGGCAAGAGCATAGAGTGGCACGATGATATTTTCTCGATATTGTATTTTCTGAATTTCTTTTGAGCTGAAACCAAGCGTGCGGTAAAGCTCGATTTCTATTTTCCTGCCAAGCAAATTCTTGCGGCAGACAATCACAAAGCTCACCACACCGAGCAGCAATCCGATGCAGCCGAGCGTCATAAAGATGGTCAGATAAGCATCTGTTACACTGTTGAATTGCTTGAGTCGCTCGTTGGTGGTTGAAACCCGCACTCCATATTCGCTCAGGGCTTGCGCGAGCAATTGTTGCGTGCTCACCTTGTCTTCCTCATCTACTTTGACGAGGAAAACCTCGCTGCCGGTGGTTGCTGTCCAGATGCTCGAAAAGAGCGATCGGTCGATGAGGATATTTCCTTGGAAAACGGAATTGACGAGCGTGCCCACCAGTCGCACCGCAATATCATCAGCATAAAAAACAGTGTCGCCCAGCTGCATGCCCAAGCTCCAAAGCAACACCGTTTCATCCACTAAAGCGGGATAGACCTGCTGTTTCCCCGATTGCATGTTGCTGAAGATGTTTTCTTTATCCCAGTCCTCCACACAAGACTTGATTTGGAAGCTGCTCCGTTCCAAGACTGCCATATCCACGCCGAGAACATTTGGTGTGCCGACCTTATTCAGATTCAAGCAACTTGCCTCATCGGCTGAAAATCGCAGGCATTGCATGATTTCGGCATTCACTGGAAGTTCTGCCAAAGAGAGTTTCGCACGTCCCTCTTCGGTCTGTAAATTATGGTAAATCGGCACGCTACTTTCCGCCCACATCGAATAACCGCCCGAGCCTGTTTTCAGCTTCGAGCTGTCGGCAAATCCTTGGCGATTGAGCCCCACCGAGAAGACCACAAACACACCTAAGGCGAGCGAAAGAAAGGAGCGTATCGCCTGCTTTCTATTGGCAAAAAGCGATTTCCAAACCACGCTATTCCGATTGAGATAATCGTTTTGCACCGCCTTCTTACACAAAATATAATCTCCGAAGCAGGCAAAACTAGTCATCAATAAGACACTTATCACAACGAAAATTGCCACCGACTGCATGAAAAACAAATTTGCCAGCACTGCCGCAAGCGTAATGCTGATGGAAAGAATAGCCACACGTCGTTTTCTGAGCAGATTGGATTTCTGATTTCTGGCAGTTGCCTTGCTTTCGATAGCTGCTGTCTGTTTTCTAATCGTTTGCCGTGCGAGGCTAATTGCCAAAACCACGCCAACCAGCAGCCCAACACCGATGCTTTGCATCGACAGATGCACTCCAAATCCGACAGTGTGAGTGGCGTCATGCCACAGATTGCCCAGCAGCCACATCACCACAGAAGTGTAGGCAATGCCCAGCAGCACACCCGCCACAGCACTGAGAAAAACTAGGGGAATTGCCTCACGCATGAATAACTTAGTGATGGCTTTTCGGCTGAAGCCGATGGCTTGAAGGAGGGCGATTTCGCCTTTGCGCACTTCGAGCATTTCCGCTAGCGGAATCTGCATCAGCAGCAAGGCAGCAATGATGATGAAGAAACCTAGCGCAAGAAATAGGCTCGAAAAGTCGATGCTGTTTTGAGCCGCATGTAGCCCCGCTTCACGGGGGTGGATGAGCTGAATGCCGAACATCTCGGGGCGAAGCTGCGAGAGGTCGGGCTGCAATTCTGCGGTGCGCATGGCAGTTGCTACGCCATAGGCGTTGCCCCAATGGTCTGCCACAGCATCATAGGCGATGAGAATCTTTGGCGTGCTGCGATAGCAGTCCCAATACGCCTCGTCGTCGTCTTTCACTCGACTCAGGTCGATGGGCAGGTCGCTGTCCCAATCGGTGCAATCGTCCACATCGGAAAGCCCGGGGAAATTAGCACTCAGCGAGCTGTCGGCTTGCAGTTCGGCAATGGGCACAATGGCTTTCACTAGGAATCTTGCTGATTGTGTTTCGAGCGTTTTTAGGTCGGCAGAAGTGAAGTAGGCAAGCGAAATCGAATCGCCAATTTGCGCCTTTAGTCGAGCGGCGGAATAGTCGGAAAGAATAGCTTCATGCTTTTGCAGCGGCTCGCCGCAGTAGCTATCCATGGCGGTGGCGAAGGAATAGGGAATCGTATCGCTGCGGTGAACAATGGAGTTGGCGAGATAAGAAAATAAGCGGTTGGGGGCGCTGAAATCCATGCAACAATTCACCAAGTCTTGGGGCAAGAAAACACGGTCGGAACGAATCTCGCTGTGGCTCGTTTTTCTTTCCACCGAAAGCCCCGACACGGTGTAATCCCAAGCTTGAGCAATAACATCATCGCTTAGTTTTTCTGCGGAAAGAATGAGGTTGATTTTCTGCGGTGTTTCGAGTTGCTCCGCCAGCTCCGAGCGATTGACAAAGATGTTGAGCGGGATGGTCTGCTCGTTTTTCAAACTGAGGTTTCCCCCTGCTTTCACTGGCACCATGCCTGTATTTTGCAGGCGAAGACTGGTGGTGTAGTTCTTGCTCACAAAGAGCGAGCCCGAGGGCACCATGCCTGTGGAAGGCAGGCGCAAGACTAGTGTTTGAGCCTCGCCCAACTCCTGATGCAAGGCTAAATTAATCCTCGCTTCGCCCCGCTGAATGTCTAAATCATCCACGCCCCACACCACGACGGGCAGCAGCTGGCCACGGTGTGAGATAAAACCATTGCTCATCAGTATTCCACGTGCAGAATTGCCCAAAGCCTTGTTTTGGGCAAAGCTTTCGTGCATGAATGCTGACTTTGAAAAGACAATACTTTGGGTGTCCCCCAATCGTTCTGTTACACGGTTAATCAGGGTGTTTCTCACCGAATCACCAATCATCAGACTGCCCACAATCACGCCCACAGCAATCATCACCGCCAGAGCCACGAGGCGATAATAGCGGCGGAAGAACGCAAGATTTTTAGGTGCGAGGTTTTGTTGTTTCATATTTTATTGTTTTTGCTTTAGGCTGTAAGCAGCTGCGCCCTCACCATCAGGTTGCCTAAAGCTTAAAGCCTACATTCGCCACCCTCGCAACTTCCTCTGAATGTGTAGCCATGAGGATGGTGGTGCCGAGCTTTTGGTTTAAATCGGCGAGCAGCTGCGCAATGTTTCGTGCATTTTGGGCATCGAGCTGCCCTGTTGGCTCATCGGCAAGGAGCAACTTCGGCTTCCTAATTAGGGCTCTGCAAATCGCCACTCGCCCCGCTTCACCCCCCGAGAGCATGGAGGGATATTTTGCCGCCATGGGCGCAATTCCTGTGAGCTCCATCAGCTGATGGGCATATTCGATTTCGGCATCGGTGGATTGTTTTTTCTGCGCCAATGTGGGCAGCAGGATGTTTTCGAGGGCGGTGAATTGCGGCAGCAGACGGTGGTCTTGAAACACAAATCCAATCTTTTGATTTCGGATTTGTGCCAGATCAATTCCTTCGGAAAAAACATCCACGCCATCCAAAAGATATTGTCCACTATCGGGCTTCAGCAGCGTTCCGAGAATCCGCAGCAGCGTGGTCTTCCCTACACCCGACTCGCCTTGAATAGCCACAAATTCGCTAGACTTCACCTGAAGGTTTACACCTTGCAGCACTTTCTGCACGTTGTCGCCATCGGGAAAATTTTTATGGATATTCTGGAGAACAACCAAAGCCCCCTCCATCTCCCCCATACTTCGGCTGCGTACTTCGGCTGCGCTCAGCAACCTCTCAGCAACCAAGGGGGAGGGTAAAACCTCTGCGTTAAACATATCTTTGTTCAATTTTATTTTCGTGCAAACATACGGAAAAAGTGGTGTTTGCAGTTACCTATTTTACGGATTCATAACTAATTCCCCTCCAGCTTCATTCCCCAAAGCACAGCAGCGTGCCTTTAGCGGTGAGGATGAAGAAACGTCCACTAATCACCGCTGGCGTGCCGATGATTTGCTCGCCGCAATCATATTCCCAGAGCAAGTCGCCTGTGTGAGCATCGAGGATGGAGATAATTCCTGTTTTGGTGCAGGCGATGAGCTTATGGGCGCAGACTAGAGGCGAACTTTCATCGGTGAATCCTTTGAGCAGGTGTTGCCAAAGCTGGCGGTGGTCGGTGCGGCTGTGGGCAACGAGGTGTTTTTCGCCACTATAATAATAGTAGGCTTCCTCGCTCACCGCAGGAACAGACTCAAACGAGCCCTGCGCATTGTCCACTGCCGTGAGTTGCTGGTGCTGCTGAAACCTGCCATCATGGATTTCAATCTGATAGATATTCCCCGAATTATCGCCGATGAAGCACTGATTTTCCACAATAGTGGGCGATGAAGGAATGTAGCTTCCCAGTAGCAGCGAGTCGGCTTGAATGCCCGTGCGACAATCCACCATCCGCAGCCAATGGTCGCAACCGCCAAAGATGGCGTAGTGCTGCCACAGAGCCGCAGTTCCGTTGATGTAGTTGCCAGTGGGAACACTGCTGATTTTTGCACCTGTGGTGGCATCAAGGATATAAAGCTCGTTATCATAACTGCCGATGACAATCCGCTTTTGCCCCTCGATGGTCAGCAGATTAGGCGAAGCGACGACCTGCCCCATGGTTTCAACGTTCCAAATAATCTCGCCTGTGGCGATCGAAATAGCGGTGATGAAACCATCAATCCGACCGAGATATAGCACCGAGTCTTCCACAAGCACCGACGACTCAACTGCCGTCTGGAGGTCGTGGCTGAAGACTAATTCTCCCCGTGCATTCACTCCCGAAATCTTTCCTTTGCGGTCGCACCAATAAGTTGTTTCGCCACTCACCACTGGCGATGACTTGGTGCGCACAGCCCCACGATATTCCCACAGCAACTGCGGATTGTCGGGCAGCACTTTGCCTGAAGGCGAGGAGCAGGAGGGGAGAAAAAGTAAAAAGTAAAAGGTAAAAAGTAAAAGGGGATAGAGGATAGGGGAAAGCGTCCCTTTGCCCTTAGCTTGTCGAGTATTATTGTGATTGTTCTTCATCATGTTTTACTTTTTACTTTTCCCCTTTCCCCTTTCCCCTTTCCCCTTAAATAAATCGCTCCTGTTGGGCAAAGCTCGGCGAGCTTTACGCTTGCATTGTTTTTGTTTTCTTCGGGGATGACCACTTGCATTCCGAAGCCACGGTCGCGGAAGGTGAAGCCGTTGTCGGAATTGAGCACACACAGTCCACAGCGGATGCATTTCGAGGGTTCAAACCACATGTCGCCCTTAATGTGTTGGCGTTCCAGCACCGGCAAAGCCGATGATGAGCCATAGCGCGAGCGGCGAATGCCGTGAGCGGTGGCGAGCTGACGCAGCTGGCAGCCTTGCTGCCCCGAGCATTTGCAGTGTAAGCAGCGTGAAGCGCCATCAACAGTGAGCTTAATGCGTGCTTTCTCGTCGGCGGTGAATTGCCCCACTTTCGATTGGAATCGGCTTTTGTCATAGTGGTAGGCATCTGCTGACTGAGGAGCGACATTTCCGTCCACCAGATCATGGATGATTTGGCTTATTTCCACGGCTTTATCTATCGTTCCTCGTCGGCAGACCTTTTCGCAAGGCTTCTTTTCGCAAGTGTCGCAGGCGATGGTGGGCAGCTGAAAGGCGGCGGCAATGACGGCTCGTGCTTGCTCATGCTGCTGATTGTCGTAGAGTTCCATCACTCGCCCCACATCAAGCCCCACGGGGCAGACGGTGGAACAGGGCGCTTCGCAATCAGCACGGTGGTCGCTCAGCAGCAGCTCCAGCGAGAGGGTGCGGAGGAGTTTCAGTTCCTCGCTCATGGACTCCAGCTCCATGCCCTCAGTGGGGCGAGTAGAGCAAGAGGGAATGATTTGCCCATTGGCGGTGTTCTTCACCGCACACACCATGCATGAGGCTTGGTGCTTCGCCCCCTTGGCATAACACAGCGAAGGGATGTCAATCCCGTTGCGGCGAGCTGTCTCGATGATGGTTTCGCCCTCTTGAACGGTGTATGTTTGCTTGTCGATTTTAATTTGCATAGCCTAAATTTACTTTATGTATCGCATCATAATGGCATTCATCAATGCACAATCCACACAGCACGCAAGTGTCGGTGTCGATAGTGTGCACTTCATAGGGCGTATAGGCGATGGCGTCCACTGGGCAAGCCTTAGCACACTTGGTGCAGCCCACGCATTTTTCGTCCACCACATATTTCACCAGCCCTTTGCAGGTGCCTGTTTTGCATTCTCCATTGATGTGTTCTTCATATTCATGGCGGAAATATTTCAAGGTGGTCAGCACCGGATTGGGCGCCGTCTTCCCTAGTCCGCAGAGCGATGAAGACTTCACGCTCTTCGCCAATTCCTCAAGGGTGTCGATGTCTTCCATCTTTCCTTTTCCGCTGCAAATCTTGTTGAGCAAGTCGAGCATTCGGCGAATGCCCACCCGACAGAAGGTGCATTTTCCACAGGATTGGTCGCAGGTGAACTCTAGGAAATAGCGTGCCACATCCACCATGCAATCGCTTTCGCTCAGCACCACCAGTCCGCCTGAGCCCATCATGGCACCCATGCGCTGGAAGGCATCGAAATCCACTTCCACATCACACATTTCTGCGGGGATACAGCCGCCCGAAGGACCACCAATCTGCACCGCCTTGAGCTTCTCGCCATGCTCCACCCCTCCGCCAATTTCCTCGATGATGCGGCGAAGCGAAATCCCCATCGGCACTTCAATCAGTCCGCCATGGCGAATTTTGCCTGCCAAGGCAAACACCTTCGTGCCCTTACTTCCAGCCGTTCCGACAGAGCTATATCCTCCCGCTCCATTTCTGATGATATAGGGGATTTGGCTGAGCGTTTCCACATTGTTCACCAAGGTAGGAAAGCCGTTCAATCCCGCCACAGCGGGATAAGGAGGGCGTTGGCGGGGGAACCCTCGTTCGCCCTCAATGGAGGCGATGAGGGCGGTTTCTTCGCCACAGACGAAAGCCCCTGCGCCCTCAAAAATCGAAATGTCAAACGAAAATCCGCTGCCGTTGATGTCCTCGCCAATCAGCCCCTGTTCTTTGCAAAGCTCAATGGCTCGCTTGATGCGCTGCACCGCCAGCGGATATTCGGCACGGATATAGAAAATTCCCTCGCTGGCGCCCACGGCGAAAGCAGCGATAAGCATGCCCTCGATGACCCGATAAGGATAGGACTCAAGCATCATTCGATCCATGAATGCGCCGGGGTCGCCCTCATCGCCATTGCAAATCATGTATTTGGTGGGGGCGGGCGAAGCCGCCACAATCTCCCATTTCTTGCCGGTGGGAAATCCGCCGCCCCCTCGTCCACGAAGTCCACTTTCGAGAATGGCTTGCACAGTAGCATCGGGGGTGGAGGAAATGAGTATGCTTTTGAGTGCATCAAACCCACCACTTCTGATATACTCTTCCAAGTCGAGTGGGGCAAGAAAACCGTATCCCTCAG
>JBKECD010000158.1:0-2611 GCA_047974225.1 Mangrovibacterium sp. | reverse complement strand
GATAGCAAATGAGGGAAAGATGGTTGATGCAAGTTTCGCTATTGCTCCACGTCAGCGTAATAGTAGAGAAGAAAATGCGCAAATCAAGGATGGGAAAGGCGATGAACTTTGGAATGACAAGCCACATAAGAAAAAGCATAAAGACATCGATGCAAGGTGGACGAAGAAGAATGGCGAAACCTTTTACGGATATAAGGATCATGCAAAGGTTGATTCGAAAAGTAAGTTTATGGACAGCTATGAAGTTACAGATGCTTCTGTAAACGATTCGCAGGCATTAGATTCGGTGTTAGAAGAATCCGATGTTGGTCAGGACTTGTATGCAGATAGCGCATATGTGGGTGAAAGGCAAGAAGCAACAATCAAGAAGTATGGGATGAACAATTGCGTTCATTAGAAAGGCTACAAAAACAAACCACTAACAGATGAGCAGAAAGCGAAGAATAAGTCAAAATCAAAGGTTAGGGCGAGAGTTGAGCATGTTTTTGGCTTTATGGAGCAAAGTATGAATGGTTTATTTCTCCGGTCGGTGGGAATAAAACGAGCAACTGGAATAATCGGATTGATGAATTTCACCTATAACCTTTTTAGATTTGAACAAGTATTGAGATTGAATATCATGGGATGATTGCGTCTTGTTGTAAGAAAAAAGGGGACTTCTAAAAATTAGCTGTTAGGTCATATAGATTTTATGAGAGATAGATTTTGGTCTAATTTCGCCAAAGCATAGCGAGCTATGGTTTAAGAGATTAGTGCAAAAGATGCGCTCGGAAAACAAAATGAACAACAGCTGTATTTAGCAGCCTCCCCAATTTAAAACTAATTTTTAGAAGTCCCCAAAAGAGAATGAAGTAGAAAAAAACTATATATTATCACAAATTAAAACTGATTGAGCAGTGGCGTTAATTGGTTCTTCGCTTCTGTTTTGTCTGAAAAATCGAAAAAACTAATTTTTAGAACCCACCTTAAGTCAAAAATCGGAAGTTTAGTTACATAATACTTTGCAATTTTGTTTGTTTAAGGAATGAATCGGGTAGTGTAACAGATTGGAATATTTGCCAGAAATAGAGTTGTAACATTCTTTTAATCATTAATGTTTGGCAAGGTTCAACACAAACCCTTTCGTGTAATGTAAACTAAAAAAAATAACTAAACCCAGGCAGGAGCAGTACAAGGTACTTGCTCCTGCTTAAATATAAAAATGAGAAACAATGTAGAAATATATAAGCAAGAGGTAGGTTTATCAGATGCCTACCACGACCCGCAAATGCGCCGCTTACAAGGCTTACAGGCCAAAAACCAAAGCACCGTATTTATGGACAATGCTTACACCTTTGATGATGTAGGCAACATTTTAGGCGTGGTAAACAGTGCCGCAGCAGGCGAAGTAATGGGTGGCAGCATGGCACACAGTTACCAATACGATGGACTGTACCGCTTAAGCGAAGCAAGCGGTACTTACACAGGAGCAGATAGTAAAACCGCAGCTTACAGTTTGGAAATGGCTTACGACAATTTGCACAATATCACAAGTAAAAAGCAGCATATTGAACAGACCGACATCGCTTTCTCCAGTGATTTAATGGCAGGCTATGAGTTGGAGTATAACTACTCAAAAGAGAAGCCACACCAACTCAGCTACATTGCAGATGAGAATTACCGAGCTACGGATAGCCTTTCGGTCGCTGAGCGGAGTCGAAGCGTGCAAGATGCCTATATGTATGATGCTAACGGCAATCAGATATACATTAACACGAGCGATAGTGTTCAAACCCAAACCAAAGAAAGAACGATGCTTTGGGACGAAGAAAATCGCTTGCGAGCGATAAATGACAACGGCTACATAAGCAGCTATTTCTACGATGCCGCAGGCGAGCGCACCGTGAAGCTTCACGGCGCAAGCGAGGGCATACATGTAAACTCTGCCTTTAGCGGAGGTTTTACGAACAATCAAAACTATACGCTTTATGTGAATCCTTACATGGTGCTTAACCAAGGCGCCAATATACCAAACACATCTACATAGGTTCACAACGCATAGTTTCTAAACTGGGCGATGTGGGAAGTTTTGGTGTTGATCCGAGAAGAGAAGAATATGCTGGTGCAAATGTTTCAGGTGTTACTGCACCAAACTTTGGTGAGAAGTATGCAGCATTGCAAGAAGTCATCAAGCAAAACTATGCTGGTTTTGAAATAGACTACTACGAAGCCAATAACGACGATTATGTGAATGGCGCAGGATTTTGTTGTGGTGAAAGCATGCAAAGCAAAAGCATTCCCACAACTGGCGATGCGTATGAGAAATTGCAGTATTATTATCATCCCGACCACTTGGGTAGTGCAAGTTATATTACAAACCTTGATGGTGAGGTAGTGCAGCATATAATCTATACCCCTTGGGGTGAAGTATTTTGTGAAGAGCGCAACAACACGTGGAACACGACTTTCCTTTTAAATGCCAAGCAGTTGGACGAGGAGACAGGATAAAATTATTATGGGGCTAGGAATTATAATCAGAGGATTGGCCTATGGTATTGGGTGGATCCGATGTTTGAAAAGTATCCAAGCAGCAGTCCGTATAATTATTGTGCCAATAATCAACAAATATTAG
>JBKECD010000132.1:0-14280 GCA_047974225.1 Mangrovibacterium sp. | reverse complement strand
GTAAGCTCT
Organism: Mangrovibacterium sp.; assembly: GCA_047974225.1. GTDB lineage: Bacteria > Bacteroidota > Bacteroidia > Bacteroidales > Prolixibacteraceae > JBKEDC01. The sequence continues at coordinate 14,271 of JBKECD010000132.1, read as the reverse complement.
ACTGTTTTAGAAACCGAGGTTTGAGCCTCTTCAATAAATACTACATTAGGCAAAGCTTCAATAGTTTCATCTTCACACGCCACAAATAAAGTCATTAAGCTTAAAAATAGACTTGCACTAAATAATCTACATTTTCTCATAAATCTAAGTTTTTAAAATTAATTATTCTATGCACGATAAATAACGTGCTTATTATTGTCATTCTATTTCACAAAAAAAATCAGGGGCATACCTTGCGATACGCCCCCTAGAAAAAAATCATGCGAAAGATTCTTTTTTCTACCTTCTCTCAGTATAATACCTTAATAGGCGTTCAACTCTGCTAAACGAGCACTATATGAAGATGAACGAACTGCAATAACTTTAATCTTATAGTATTGCTTGCTTACAGGCTTAATAAAGTTAATTCCAACCTCCGCCTCTTTTGTTGCATAAGCAAACACAGAAGCATATGAACCTGCTTGACCATAGCTATCCCACGATTCACCATCATCACTCACAAACACTTGGTAATAAGTTGGGGCATAATATCCACTAGAAGTCTTGTAGTACACTGAGAAACCTTGCACCGTTTTCACTTCGCCCATATCCACAGTAATTTCACTCTGCACAGTACCTGTACCCGACCAATAAGTATCCACGTCATCGTCCGTCAACTTGTCGATACCATAACTAATAGGATTATACTCATCGTTTGTAGTTACAGACCATTTAGTACGACTCAAATATGGAGAACTAGCGATAAGATTACCCTCAGCGACGTTGTCAATCGACACGGTAAATTTTTTGTAAATCACACCTGCAGTACTACTCGCATAAATACCTTTATCTTCAGATTTTACGGATTCGATTGCTATCGGAAGTAAATAATTCCCAGGAGTCAATGCTTCCACATCAAATTTCATCACCACCGTGTCTGGTGTTTGAAGACAACCTGCAGGAATTTTCACTTCACTATCGAAGTCTTTCAATGCAGTTTTTGGGAACACTTTATAAGATGTTTTATTCTCCTCATTATAGGCTGCCACAAGCGTTTCATCCACTTCAATAGTAGCAATTACATCCACTGTAGCTTCTCTAGTCAAATAAACTACAAAATAAGTACTATCATCACCTGCAACTACAGAATTTCCATCGTTATCATACGTCAGCTCGGCTTCAAGACCTGAACTTTTCCAATCACGCAAATACACCACCAATTCTTTTGAGTTCAGCTCATCATCTTCTTCACACGCCACAAAGGTTGGTGCGATGAAAGCGAATAGAGCTACAATACTCCATAATTTCTTTATATTTTTCATTTCGTTTATATTTTAAGTTTTTCTTATTGATTTGGAAAAAGGAGCAAGCACCTTAATACTCTCGCACCATCAGTGCTTGCCCTTTAACCTATCCATAATAATATAACTAAACTCGTATTAATACTCTGGTGGGAAATCTTGATCTACCCAAGAAGTACCTGCTCTCTTAATAGTCAAATCACGACCATTTCCAGTATAGTCTTTTATGAGAGTACCTACTGATGTAGATACTCCATCATCCATTTTCCAATAAGAAATCAATCCTTCTGTATTTGGGTTCACCGCATACATATTGCTTTCAATTTCAGCTCTTGTTCTCACGGTATTCCAAATACGAGCTTCAGCCAATGCCCCAGGGTTACCAATCGCCCAACTAAACGAACGCCAAGTGATGTTAGTCCCTGCAACTGGGTGGTCAACTGTCAAATCTAGCACCCCATCTACATACAAGCGAATAGTGGTACCATCACAGGTATAAGCAATGTGATACCATTTTTTTGCTTCAAAAGTAGTTGTTGCATAATAAGGAGCATTAAGCAAAGTTGCTTGAAACTCATTTATAGGACGAGCATCCTGACCTAAACGCATGAATAATGTTACCGTACCTGCAGCGTTGTTAAACCTCAAAATATGCTTATTTTGAGACAATGAGGTGCAATAAAGCAAATATTCAACTGTCCAAGTGTATAGATCATCCGTAAGCAAATCGCCATCTTGCACCACGTGGGAATATGTAGGACTAGCACCTGTTGCACCACCCGAAGCCATCATCACTTTTGTCGAGATAATTTTATCACAAAGAATCATCATCTGACCAGAAGGAGCTAAAATGTCAGCACCACTTGCCGATGCAATCTTCACAGGAATAGCATACTTTTCTGAAACTTCTAAATTATCATCAAAAGCATTGATATTAACATTTACAACATCAGAAGAAATTTTACCTGCTTCAATCACACATTGCGAATTGCTAAATTCATAATAGCTCTCAGGCAAAAGCAAATAATTTGTTCCGTGTTTCTTGTTGTAATCTGCCAATGCTTGTTCATCAACAACAATATTAGCCGTCACATCAGTTGTCAAAGGAGAAGCCACACTCGTGTAGAGTGTTGCTGTCGCTCCATCTTTCTTCACGGTTACAGTTTTCGAATCGCCTGTTTGAGCTTCTCCGAAATACACCGCATTGCCCATTGGCTCATAGCCTTGCTCGCAAGATGCAAACAGAGCTAAAGCAGCAACAGCAAAGCTTATTTTAAAATATTTTTGTATCATAATTTCTGTCTTTTAAATTATTTCACTGCTGGGTTCATAATCTGAATAGCTTGACGAGTATAGGTGTAATCAGGATAATTATTATAATCCAACTCTATGTGAAAAGAACCTGCACCACCTTTGCGCGAACCATCACTTGGCTGCCACATCGCCATACCAATCATAGAAGGTACTTTTTCTCCTGTTGCAGTAGTGTGTGTAACACCTCCTGTACTAAAGAGCGTTTGGAAATTTTCTGTTACAATAAATTGCTCAGGTTTCCATCCTTTATTGCGACCTTTGGTCCAACGAGTGTCAATACTCGAAGCAGTTGAACAGTTATATGCCTGCGTAATCGCCCAGTCGAAATATTTCACATATTCAGCATCGATATAATCATACTCCCCATCAAGGATATAGATCTTACTTCTTCCTTCTTCAGTTTCAGCTTGCTTACCTATTCTCTTTCCAATTTCAGCAATAAACATGTGTAGTTTCTCTTTGTTTGTCAACCAACCTGCCCCACCATAGTTAGGCTCTAAGTCAAGGTCGATTCCATCGTAACCATATTTAAAAACTGAATCACAAAGAGCGTTAGCATAGCTAATAAGTCCTTCATCTGTATTTTCAAATCCAAGACCAACGTTTTGCACCAAGAAAGTAAATACCACTTTCGATCCTTTCACTTCTTGCACATAGCGCAAGTCGGCAATTTGAATATCAGTAAGGTTATAGTAATATCTCCCGAATACCGAGAAGATATCCATACTATCAGGGGCTGTGTTAAGCGAACCACGTGCAGACGATCCTTCACCACCATTCCAATAACCAAACCAACCGAAACACACTTGGTGATCTGAACGCTTATAGGCTCTTAAGTTTTCCCAATATTCTTCTGTTTTGGGGTACAACGAAGCGTTGTCCTCCACATTGTGAATTACTTCAGCCTCTGGCAACACCCATTCTTCGCAAGAAGCAAAGAAAGACAAGGCACAGACAGCCAAAACTAATCTCATTATATTTTTCTTCATATCTATTCCTATTAAAATTCGTTATGTTCTTTTACGTCCCACCATAGGCGAGTACCACCACCATCAAAATTGGTTCGTAGCAAACCAACCGCAGCAGTAACATTCGCATTGTTTAGCAAATATTCTGAATTTGGGAATGGCACACGACGAGGTCCAAGAGAACTACTCACATCAGAGCTATAATTGTTTACCCATGGGAATTGATAAGGATAACCTGTGCGACGATATTCTGCCCAAGCTTCCGCACCATTAGGGAAAATAGCAATCCATTTTTGTGTAATGATACGCTCTAGTTTCTTTTCAGCAGTAGCTGCATCATCCCATTTGATAGTAACCGTTGCCTTTGTAGTTGCAGCTGCATTGCCAGAAAACTTATAAGTAAAATTCACTGGTGTAGAAGTCGCATCAGCCAAATAAGTATCAGCACCCGAAGCACCTTTTTCTGCAAAAGAGAGTTTCACTCCTTCTTCATAAGCAGCCTGAGCAGTTGTTCCTACATTCCAGCCATTAAGAGCAGCTTCTGCTTTCAAGAAAGCAACTTCAGCAGCACACATCCACACAACAGGATCAGTAAACTCTCCTTTAGGTGAAGAAAGAGCGATCCAGTTAGCTGTTTTGCTAGTAATAGCAACACCTGTACGACCTCCTAAGTAACCCGTAGTAGAACCAACAGTTGATTCAGAGAAATATTGTGACAAACGAGGGTCATTATATCCTGTAAGGTATGACTCCATCACCGCACCCATACGACTATCTGAATAGGTGTCCCACATGGTACGCAAAGGATTATTCACCGTAATACCGTTTGCTGTAGCCAAGTTTGCATTATCATCATTCGACACAATCACACCATACACGTGGTTCACCGCTTCTTCTGCCATAGCTTTAGCTAAAGTAGGATCAACGAAGCTACAACGCATCGCCAAGCGCAATTTTAGTGAGTTAGCAAATTTCACCCATTTCACATAGTCTCCACCATATACCAAGTCATATTCAGCCATTGGATAAGTATTTGGATTCTTTTGTGCGTATTCAGTAAGAGTATTAATTGCAGCTGTCAATTCTGTGAAGAATGAGTTCCAAAGCATCTCTTCTGAATCGTAAGCGATTTCTAGCGAACCACCTTCAGCCATTTTAGAATATGGAAGAGGTCCAAAAGTTTCCGCAATTCGGTGTACACCTGCAATTTTAATAATAGTTGAAAAAGCAACCACTGGTTCATTGATATCATCAGTTCCCAAGTTGTTTTTCATGGTTCTGTCGGCACTCATCAACTCCGAATAAACCTTTTGGAAAGGCATATTAAGCCAGTCAACGTTACCACTATCGAAATCACCAGTAGTACCATTCTTACCACCATTGAAAGCACCGATAGCACATAAATAACCAGAATAGACATCACCTTTCAAGTTTTGCGACACTTGGAAAGGGTTTGCTTTCACAGGAATCACGAGCAATTGCATTTGTGGGAAGAATGCTCCCACGCGGAAGTTATCACCATCCATCATATCATCGGTTACTTCGTCGGGGTTGGTGTTATACTCCATGAATTTGTCTGTACACGAAGCCAGCCCAAGGACAAAGACAGCGAGCAAAATCGCCACCAAAGATTTGGATTGATTAAAATATTTCGAGTTTTTCATCTTATAATAATTTTTCACGTTAAACAATAGGATTAATATTCAATTCGGAGGCTAAATCCGATGTTACGCGTGCTAGGCAACATGAAATAGTCGAATCCTTGATAGTAGGTACTTGTGGAAGATGCCACTTCAGGATCAAATGGAGCTTTGTTGTAAATCATCCATAGGTTGCGACCAGTTACAGCTGCTTTGATATTCAATTTGTTGTTGAACCAGTGCTTAGGCAAATTATAGCCTAAGGAAAGCTCTTGCAAGCGCACGTTGGTAGCACTGTAAGTGTACATCGAAGCCATACCCGCATCACCAGCACCAATGTATTGGTAGTAATATTGAGCATTAAGCATACCATTATTCACTTGTACTCCGCCATTATCACGTGCAATAGCTGAGCGTTCTGACACCCCGTAGTTGTCGAGAGCAGCCTCAGTGGCAGAAACCACTTCACCACCCACACGAGCGGTAATCAGGAAGCTCAAATCAACGCCTTTATATGAGAACGAGTTAGAGAAACCCATGTTGAATTTAGGATTAGCATTACCAATCTTATAAGTTTCATTGACTGGTGAACCAAGTTGAGCTGCATCATTCACATAGATATCACCTTGGTTGTCTGTATAAAAGCGATTGGTAGTATAGATGTCTCCAATAGAACCACCTTTAGTCAATTTCATCAAGTAAGTACCTGTTTGCGAGTAGTTCAATTCACTCATCTCGATAGGCTCACCTGTAATTGGGTCTGGGAAACCATCTACCAAACTGATGATTTCGTTTTTGTTCATGTTGTAAGTCAAACGACTATTCCATTTTAAATTACCACCGATTTTAGCATTAAAGCCTAAAGCAGCTTCAATTCCTTGGTTTTGCACATTACCTGTTTGCACGATAATAGTGGAATAACCTGTTGAAGAAGAAATAGGAGCATTGAAAGTTTGATCACGTGTGTTCGACTTATAGTAGGTTACATCTAAATCAATGTGATTGTCGAGCAAGCGCATGGTCAAACCACCTTCATAAGAAGTAGTCATCTCAGGGTAAAGCTCTTCCACAGGATAACGAGTGATGGTTTGAAGTACACCAGCATCATACGCGTAAGTAGGGATAGAGATATTTCTAGAAATAGCAGAACCCACTTGGCTATACGAACCACGCACTTTCATGAATGTGAAAAACTCAGGCATATTCACCATTTCGGTGATGATACCAGAAAGACCTACCGAAGGATAGAAGAAAGAAGCTTGCGAAGTATTTGCCAATTGCGAAGCCCAGTCATTACGAGCTGTGGCACTCAAATAAAGCATGCTCTTATAGCCTAATTCAGCACTAGCGAAAACGGCTTGTGTTTGCTCTCTCCAACGTGTGTGAGTAACACCCGAGTTAGTAGCGGTCAAATCAACGTTGTTTGCCGAGAAGAAGTTAGGAATTTGCTTCAACTGCCCACGGAAACCTTGTGAGTCATATTGCATATCCGAGATACTCGCTCCGACGTTGGCTGTCAAGTCGAAATCAGCAAAACGTTTGTTTAAGTTGGCAATAACGTCAGCATAGGTTTGTTTGTTTTGCACTTTTTGGTTTGAATAGTAACCATATTTTTGTGCATACTTACCCGAAGTACCTGCATAGCGTTTGCTTTCAACGATACTATATTCGTTGTCCATGCGCACACGACCAACTACATCAATACCTTCAGCAATATCCCATTTCAAGCTTGCATTAAGCATGTAGCGGTCTTTGTTGTTTAAGAACAAGTTGCGATTGACCACCCAGTATGGGTTTTGCATATCATCATCCTTGCTGATAGGTCCGAGGTATTGGGTCATGATATTACGAGATTCATCGTAACGCTCATAGAGTTGCATAGCAGAAAAATCTTCACCACGAGGGAAGAGATACAACGCCATCAATGGGTTGAAATATTTACCTTGCGTACCTGGGTTTTGCGTGAATTGACGCACATAGTTAGCTCCTAATTCCGCAGTCAATTTATTATCGAAGAACGATGCTGTGTTGCGGAACGAGAAGTTATAACGGTCCAAATCATTGTTAGGCATAATACCTGTGGCATTGTTTACCCCCATCGAGATGAATGTTTGGTTGGTTTTCGATCCCATCGAAAGCGACACGTTGGTTGAAGTGTTCACCCCTGTGCGGAAGAAGTCGATTGGGTCGAAAGTTGAAGGAGTAGATAGTTTTTCACCCCAGCTCACCATTTCGCCAGCCACGTTTCCATAGGTGTTTTGGAATCGAGGAGTTACGAAAGGAGTAGAGAAATCAGTACTGTGTGAAAGTGTGATTTTCGCTTTTCCTTCTTGTCCTTTTTTAGTGGTAATCAAGATAGCACCGTTGGCAGCGTTGCTACCATAAAGAGCCGCCGCTGAAGGACCAGTAAGGACAGACATGCTTTCGATGTCTTCAGGGTTGATATCCGAGATCCCTTCTGTACCTGAACGAGTGTACATACTTGTTGCTTGGCCCGAGTTGGCGTTATACATCGGCACACCGTCAATCACATAAAGCACGTTGTTGTCTTTCGAGATTGATTTAGCACCACGCATCACCACTTTAGTAGCACCACCGACACCACCAGCCGAGCTGTTTACTTGCAGACCCGCCACTTTACCTGTAAGCGAGTTCATGAAGTTGGCATCTTTCACACCTGTGATTTCATCAGCTTCCACTTTTTGCACGTTGTAGCCGAGTGCTTTTGATTCGCGCTTGATACCAAGTGCAGTTACCACCACGTCATCAATCAAGATGTCGCTTGCTGAAAGCATCACATTGAAGCGAGTTTTGTTGCCCACAGTGATGTTTTGAGTTTCAAAACCCACAAATGACACCGCAATCACTTTTTCAGCAGCTGGAGCAGGGATGTTCAAAGAGAATTTACCATCCACATCCGTTAGCGTACCAATCGTTGTGCCTTGCACACTGATCGTAGCCCCAGGGATAGGGTTTCCTTTGTCATCAGCCACATTACCCGAAACAGTTACATTCTTGCCTTCGGCAGGTTGCTGCTGTTTCGACAGCATGATGCTTGAATTGTTGATGTCATAGGCTACATTCGTGCCTTTCAACATCTGATTTAAGATTTCGTCCACCGATTTGTCTTTGGCGTTCACACTCACCAGACGATCGGTATCCACGTCTTTACTTGAGATAAACAGATAGTTAGTCTGTTTTTCAATCTCATTCATGACTGTTTCCATCGAAACATTTTGCAGTTTTATGGTCAGCTCAGCAGCTTGCGCCACCACCGATATGTTCATCAGCAGCATGCAGCTCACCAGCGCCCACAAAAACTTCCTCTTTTTAGAGGATCCATTATTGCTTTTGCTCATAATTTATGAAATTAAAAAAATTGGTTTGTTTTCTATTAATAAATCACAATCACCCCCGTAGCAGGGTCTTTTCTACAATTAAAATCAGCCATTGACTGCAACACATTTAGCGCATGGTCGATGCCTTCCGACACGCGCAATTTTCCTTTGATATTTCGCACCACGGGGACTTGTGCACACTCCAAGCGTATCTCGACGCCATAGACTCGTTCAAATTTCCCTACTAATTCATCAAAAGTCAGGTTGTTAATCGACACGATTCCTTCTGTCCAGAGGTATTCATCATAGCTCGCTATCTTGCCGAGGCTCAATTGTCCATTAAGCAATTCCACCGCGTCATTTTCTTGCATGATGATGGGATCTCCCTCGCCAGAACGCTGGGTGAGCTTGACCGAACCTTGCATTAATGCCAACTCAAAAAGGTTAGCTTGCTCATCGGCAGCTACATTAAATCGAGTGCCGAGCACTTCGACATCACAGGCAAAAGTTTCGATTATAAAAGGGTGTTTACTGTCGTGCTTCACATCAAATAGCGCTTCGCCTTTGATTTTCACTTTTCGGCTATTGCCCGAGAAAACAGCAGGATATTCCAACACCGAACCCGCATTAAGGCTCACCTTAGTGCCATCGTTCAGGGTCATGTTGATTCGTTGTCCGTAGGGGATTTCCACGCGCGTCATTTGGCTTGACAGGTCGTCAATTGTACGTGAATAATGATGTGCACCAATGCCCAATGCTAAAAACAAAAGCACCGATGCTGCCATTGAGACCACCGAGATGCGCAAGAGTTTTTTCCTTTGCTTGGGAGATTCCGCCATTTGCCGAGCCGCCACTGCGGGCATGCACAAGGCGAGCCCTTCAAAAAGAAGCTGCTGTGTGTCGAGCTCTTTTTGGTTGGCAGGGTCGTCGGCTAGCCAATCAGCTAGTCGCACCTCCTCCATTGGCGAAGTTTCGCATCGGATGTATTTTAAGATTAATTCTTTCTCCATTGTTAATATTGTATGTAATGCAAGCAATAAAAACAAGGAGAATATCCATTGGTTTAATTTGCGCGTTACATATCCTTAACACGGCAGAAAGACATGTTTGTAATTTAAATGTGATTTTTTTTGAAATTTTTCAGATGTGCGCCGTAGAGACGCATTGCATGCATGCCGTAGAGACGCATTGCATGCGTCTAGGTTAGGACATATTGCATGCGTCTAGGTTAGCTTTCCTGAAATTCCTAAAACTTCTCGAAATTGAGAAGTTTTAGGAATTTCACTTTCATCAACTACCTTGCAAAAGCCAATCTAGTGCGTTTATTTTCTTAATCCCATCATAGGTACCAGTGTCATAATCCATTGTGATTAGGATTTTTTCATGATGGTCGGCAATCCCTTTAAATGGAGCTAACTCACGTGCCAAGGTTGCTGCATTGTGCACTGTTTGCGCCACTTGTATATATTGCGTATCCCCCTCATTGCTGCGCACCACAAAATCGACTTCCAAATTATTGGTCTTCCCAATCCACACTTGATTGTTTCTTCGCTTGAGTTCTAGGAAAATTATATTTTCGAGCAAATGCCCTGCATCGCTTCCTAGTTCTTTTCCCACTAATGCACCTCGGAAACCTAAATCAACCATATAATATTTCTCTTGTGTCGCCAAATGCTGTTTTCCTCGTATATCATAGCGGTTTACTCTATAAAACAAATAAGACTCCACCAGCGTGTCGATATACTTTGACACGGTTTTATTGTCAATCTTCTTCTTGTTTGCCGTTAGAACCTTAGCAACATTCCCAGCCGAGATGCTCGAACCCACAGAATCAATTAGGAAATTGACTACTTCTTGATAAGATTCTCCGGCATAAATCGTATGCCGCTTAGAGATGTCATTATCATAGATATTTCTGAAAACCATCTGCAAATATTCATTCGCAAAATGATTCCCCTCTGCCGAAAGGCGAACAGCTTCGGGGAATCCTCCTGTGTGCACATATTCCGCAAAGGCACGATCGGGATTGGAGTTTCTTTCAGTGAACTCCAAGTATTCCGCAAAGGAAAAGGGCAGTACGTTTATTTCATAAGCTCGCCCTGTGAGCAAAGTCGCAAGTTCGCTTGACAGTAGAAATGCATTCGAACCTGTAACATATAAATCTATATCAGGGTGAACATATAGCCCTTCTAACAGCTTTTCAAATTCAGCCACGTTTTGCACCTCATCAATAAACACATAGTTCATGGTGTTTTTCTGAAGCCGACCAATAATATAGTCGTAAATCTCTTTCCAACTCTGTTCGGCTAAAAACCTAAAATCAGGCATATCCATGTTGATAGCGAGAATAGCGGCTTTACTGTTTTCTTTCCGAAGCTCATCTTGAAACTGTGCCATTAAGGTTGACTTTCCACAGCGTCTAACGCCAGTGGCCACTTTGATAAAGTTCTTATCTTTTAGAACTCGGAGGATGTCGATATATTTCTTACGTATGATTGTTTGCATGGAACAAATATACACGAAATTCCTAAAACTTCTCGATTTCGAGAAGTTTTAGGAATTTCACATCAGACTATCTCGGGAAAATCTGCCCCCCTTAATCCAACTTCAGCACCGCCAAGAAAGCTTTTTGTGGCACTTCCACGTTGCCCACTTGCTTCATGCGCTTCTTACCTTTCTTTTGCTTTTCGAGGAGCTTGCGCTTGCGCGAAATATCACCACCATAACATTTAGCGGTTACGTCTTTGCGCACTGCCTTGATGGTTTCGCGGGCAATAATCTTCGCCCCAATGGCAGCTTGCACAGCAATGTCGAATTGCTGACGAGGAATCAACTCACGCAACTTCTCACACATCTTGCGCCCTAAGGTATAGGCATTGTCGAAGTGAATCAGCGAAGAAAGCGCATCCACCATTTCGCCATTCAGCAAGATGTCGAGGCGAACCAACTTGGCTGGTTTATATCCAATTTGATAGTAATCAAACGAGGCATAGCCTTTCGAGATAGATTTAAGTTTATCATAGAAGTCGAACACGATTTCACCTAGTGGCATGTCGAAGCCCAAGTCCACCCGGTCGGCGGTGAGATAGTCTTGGCGAGTCATTTGCCCACGCTTGTCCATGCATAAGCCCATGACCGGACCCACGAAATCACTCTTGGTGATGATAGACGCACGGATATAAGGTTCTTCGATTTCAGCAATCTTGTTGGCTGCTGGCAGACCGCTAGGGTTATAGACCGCCATGCGCTCGCCATCGGTGGTGTCCACCATATACGACACGTTGGGCACAGTGGTAATCACATTCATGTCAAACTCCCGGTCGAGCCGTTCCTGCACAATCTCCATGTGGAGCATGCCGAGGAACCCACATCGGAAACCGAAGCCCAATGCTGCCGAAGATTCTGGCTCATAGGTGAGCGACGCATCATTGAGCTGCAATTTCTCCATGGCGGCACGGAGGTCTTCATAGTCTTCCGACTCAATCGGATAGACCCCAGCGAAAACCATCGGCTTCACTTCCTCGAAACCATCAATAACCTCCTTGCAGGGGTTCTCTTTGTGGGTAATGGTGTCGCCCACTTTAATTTCTTTGGCGGTTTTCACCCCCGAAATAATATAGCCCACATCGCCTGTGCGCATCACCTTTCGTTCTTCCATGCCCAAGCGAAGCACCCCAGTTTCGAGCACATCATAAGTTCTGCCGGTGTGCATGAATTTCACCACATCATTCTTGTTAATTTCGCCATTCATGATTTTGAAATAGGCAATCACCCCCCGAAAAGGGTTGAACACCGAGTCGAAAATCAAGGCTTGCAGCGGAGCTTCAGGGTCGCCCACCGGGTGGGGAATATCTGAGATGATGCGACGAAGAATTTCATCTACGCCCTCGCCTGTTTTTCCGCTAGCCCGAATAATAGATTCACGCTCGCAACCAATGAGGTCGATAATTTGGTCTTCCACCACCTCAGGCATAGCGTTGGGCAAGTCCATTTTATTGAGGATTGGAATGATTTCGAGGTCATTTTCGAGTGCGAGGTAAAGGTTTGAAATCGTCTGCGCTTGAATCCCTTGCGTGGCATCAATGATGAGCAATGCGCCCTCGCAAGCAGCGATGGAGCGCGACACCTCATAGGAGAAGTCCACGTGCCCAGGAGTGTCAATCAAGTTGAGCACATATTTTTCACCATCTTGCACATAATCCATCTGAATGGCGTGGCTCTTGATTGTGATTCCACGCTCTTGCTCCAAGTCCATATCGTCGAGCACTTGCGCCTTCATTTGGCGTTCGCTCACCGTTTGGGTGATTTGGAGTAGTCGGTCCGCCAAGGTACTTTTGCCATGGTCGATGTGTGCAATGATGCAGAAATTGCGAATATTCTTCATTCGTATCTAGTTATCGTCTTATCTATTGGAAAACATTTTCCCATATTAAGGCGCAAATATACTGATTTTTCGGATTAATCCTCCACGGGACACAGATTCTCTTCAGCAACTAGCATCAAGATCACTTCTAAATATTCACAAAAAACTTTGTATCTTCGCCCAATCACTCCTAACCCTCAAAAAAAATGAGCTTCACTGGAAACATTCTTAAAATGGAGAGCCAAATCGGCAATCCCATCAGCTACTTTTTTCGCCTAGGCGAAAAGCGCATTCCGATGAATGAATTAATCGGCAAACAACTCAAACTGCGATTCACAGGGCGAATTTTCTGCACGCTTTGCGGGACGCCCATGAAGAAATCTTATGGCACTGGATTTTGCTATAACTGCACGCAGACAGCTCCACAGGCCGACGAAAGTGTGTTTCACCCTGAATTGTCGAAATCGCAATATGGCATCTATCGCGACAAGGAGTTTGCCGAATCTCACGACCTCATCGAGCATGTGGTGTATTTAGCACTCACCAATCAAGTGAAGGTAGGAGTTACTCGCATCCATCAAGTGCCCACACGCTGGATCGACCAAGGAGCTAATGCTGCCATCATCTTGGCGCAGACACCCAATCGACACATCGCAGGCATCATCGAAAGCTTCTTGAAAAATCATTTCACCGACAAAACAAGCTGGCAAGCCATGCTCAAAAACGAAACCTCCGAAGGCATCAATCTGACCGACGAAAAACAACGGGCCATCGCCCTACTCCCCGCCGAACTCAAACAATATACTAGTTCCGATGACAAAATCACCGAACTACACTATCCCACAGCAAAATATCCCCACAAGCTCAACAGCCTAAACTTCGACAAGCAAGCCTGCATCGAGGGCACACTCACCGGCATCCGCGGGCAATATCTTTATCTCGATGAAACCAATGTAATCAACATCAGAAGACACGAAGGATATGAGGGAGTTATGAGTTATGAGTTATGAGTTAGGAGTTAGGAGTTAGGAGCTATGAGTTAGGAGTTAGGAGTTAGGAGCTATGAGTTAGGAGTTATGAGTTATGAGTTATGAGTTATGAGTTATGAGTTATGAGTTAGGAGTTAGGAGTTAGGAGTTAGGAGTTAGGAGTTAGGAGTTAGGAGTTAGGAGTTAGGAGTTAGGAGTTAGGAGTTAGGAGTTAGGAGTTAGGAGTTATGAGTTATGAGTTATGAGTTATGAGTGGTTAGTTTAGCAAACCCATAAACCGCGAAGCGATAAACCCCATAAACCGCGAAGCGATAAACCCCATAAACCGCGAAGCGATAAACCCATAAACCGCGAAGCGATAAACCCACAAACCGCGAAG